>CAYJDY010000050.1:0-6008 GCA_964369045.1 uncultured Candidatus Saccharibacteria bacterium | reverse complement strand
TGAATTACACATCAACCGCATCCGTGTGTGGTATAACGACCCGCTGTGGTACTAGTATGGTAACCAAAAAGACACTCGCAGGAATAGCGGTCGGGGCGAGTCTCATCATTGGAGGGGGAACGGTTGAACTTGTTCCTGTGCCTTATACTGCTCTACAATGGTTCCAGTATCATGTTGAAAACTATAAGGGAACATGGACAGAAACGACTGCAACGGGGACAGTTGAACATATCCAAGAGGTTCCAAATTTCCCTGACGATAACGGAGATGGTCTTATATCTTACTCGATGGCAGTAACCAAAAAAGGACAAAAGGTATACACGCAAATTGGGGAGGATGCCTATGCAAAACTTGGGCAAAAAGATGGGGGAAAATATAACCTCGACTACCCCGCAGTAGATAAAATAACCATAGCAGAGGCAATCATAGAAGGACTCATGACTAACGTAGCAGAGGCTGCTCCCGCACGACTTTCCGCTGGGTCATGGGCAGGCGGTTCAAGTGCGTCAAGCCAAACGATACCAATAACTATCTCCGCAGGGTCAGATACCATATTGATTGTGAGGTGGACAAGCACCCAAACGGGCAACCACGACATATCCTCAATTACATATAATGGCACTTCAATGGGTGCTGCAAAACAAAGCATAACTCCTTCCGGGAATGCCCTTGAAACATACACGCTCGTTTTGGGGACAACAGACGGGAGTGCCCACAATATCGTCATTAACTACAGTCCTAATGATTCAGGCACTGGATACTGGTCTTCCTACTCTGGTGTAGACCAAACTGGTTTTGACAACACGAAATATATTAGCGTCACAACGAGTGGGAACATCACAGATAGTGTCACTGTAAACGCAACAGGTAGTTATGTAGCTACAATTACAGGGGACGTTGATGTTGGGAACTTCACCGCTGTATCAGGACTCACCGCATTCGGCGCAAGTCCAGGGAACACATTTGACTCAAACGGTACTGTCAGTGCGGGTTCATATTCCATGACAATCAATCGACCATCGGGTTCGAGAGCTATATTGTGGTCGGTGTTTGTTTTGAAGGCATCTGCATCACTAACCAACACAACCAACAATAGCTGTCGAGGAGAATTACACGGGCAATGGTACTGTCAACAGTAAAATGGTAAAATGAAGAACATATGAACACCGAATCAATCGAATTACTCGCCCCTTCTCAACAGTCTATCGCCCTCAAAATGCGTACCGCGGAGATGCTTGGCATGACGCTCGAAGAACTCCTTGAAAAAGAGGAAGAGATTATCAATAACTAAGTTCAAGATGCCCTCAAGTACATCCGGTATCACCATCATTAAAAACGTCAGTTACATTCCGGCTTTTGTGCTTGGGCTTTCCACTGAGGCATACGGCATTCTCGCAATCCTCATGATGCTCGACACCGTCACCGGGGTCATTCGCTCCGGGACTATCCACGGATGGCGGTCAGTCACGTCTCACGCGGCCGAGGTAGGTCTGCTGGCGAAACTCCTTCTCCTCATGGTCCCGCTCGTGGTCGCGCTCACGGCGAAAGGTGCGGGAATAGACCTCCACTGGGTCGCAAGCGGATCCCTCACCGTCTTGGTCCTCTCAGAGGGCTATAGTGTGCTCGGAAACGTCCACGCGACCTATCTGCGCAAGGACATCAAGGAGTTCGACGCCATCAACTTCGTCCTCACGAAATTCCGCGACGGGATAGAGACCTTTATCAAGAAACCTAGTAAATAACGTATGCCATACACCATTTCACAACTTAAAGACGGAATCACTCGCGAACTTCATGGCCGGACGACCGATCGCGTCCAGGATGTCTACGAAACTGCATACGAAGCGGCCCAAATACTGCAATCTGAACTCGACCTCAAGGAGACGCAGCGCGAAGTACAGATCACTCCGCAACTTTTCGATGATGTATATGCGTATTCGTGCCCGGAAGACTTCAAAACTGCGATTGACCTCCTTCCGTCCGGTGGAAGAAAGCCCGGTTTTGAGTACGAAGACGATTTCCGGAACACCAGCCAACGCGAATTTAGCCAACGCGCGTCTTTCGAGGCCCCGATGATGTCTGAGAAGTGGGTGAATGGGACTCGTTTTCTCCTTTTGCGAAAATATCCGAGATTAGGAAGAGTTCTGAAACTCGACAGTCTCGATGCAACAACGGGATGGAGTGCCGGAGGCGATGCGGGTTCATTGGTGTCGAACAATCTCAACTTTCTTGAAGGATCTGCGTCGTTGCAAGTGTCACTCGTGCATGCGACTGGAACAGGATATATCGAAAAAACAACGCTCGCGTCTTCGGATCTCACCGATTACAGGCTTCTTGGCGCTCATTTCTACAAGGTGTATATCCCGTCTGGTTTCTCATCGCGCTTCACGTCATTCTTTTTGAGACATGGTACCGACACCACTACGAATTACTGGGAAAAGAGCGTTACTGCGGCCCATGACGGAACAGCGTTTAAGGATGGGTACAATATCCTTCGCTTTGATTGGTCCAGTGCTTCTGAAACAGGAACCGTAGACGAAACAGCAATGAACTCAGTACGTCTTGGTGCGGTGTTTACCGCCGGATCGGATATCCCGGGAGTACTTTTTGATGACCTCACTCTCCAACTCGGGTCCATGTATGACCTCAACTACTACTCCAACTTCCTCTTCCGAAGCACTCTAGGTGTCTGGAAAGAAAAACTAACAAGCGACGAAGATATTGTGAACCTCTCACAAGATGCGTATTTCATCTTCAAGGATATCTGCGCAATGCTGGCAATGAGCGAGATTTCTTCCATGAAAGAGGACTACGAAAAAATCCAGGAACGACTGGGATATCCGACAAATGAGCGCGATCCGTTCAAAGGTTCAATTGGTGCATACAGACGCAAATATCCGTCACAGCAACTCCCAAAGACGACCGTAACCCGTGACTACGACGTATGACTAAAGTAAATCTCACAACTGAGAATCTTGGCTATGTCAACGGTGTTGAACAAACATCGCTCGATCCGCGCTTTCTTGTTCCTCCGTCGAAGAATGTCCTCATAGATAATGGCCGGAAGTCGTACACCTCTCGGCCGGGAATCGAGATTATGGGCGCAATTGCGACCGGGACGCTTGGAATCAAAGGACACGCAAGTTGGAAAACGTCCAAGAAACTCTTCCACAACCTTCGCGCGTATGATCGCTATCTTGAAGTATGGTTCAACGATACTTGGACGAGGCTTCTCACAAATCTCACTTCACCATACGTAGAATTCGCACCGGTCTTCGATGCGACGGAGGCAGAAGACATCATGTGCTTCGTAAACGGGACGGATAAGATCCATAACTGGTCCGGTGGAGCAGGTTTGTGCCGCGCAGTGACCGCAGGAGCGACGACAATCACTCTCCGGGGTACCTATACCGCCGCGACAATCGCTTTTGTTGATAACGGAGCACTCCCGGACACGATCACAGACACCGCAAATGGCTTTGTGACTGCGGGTTTTGCTTCCGGAGATGTCATTGTTGTGTCTGGGTCTGCGTCAAACAACCGATCTTTCACCATTGCGACCGTCACAGCGGGGACTCTCACTCTTGTTCCTGATGATGTTTTGACCAACGAAGCGCTTGGAGCGTCTGTAAACATCCACAGTGGGTTCCCGACATGGAAGTCTCGGGGATTTCTTGCTGCCGGGACACGAAAACTCCTCATAGGAGGTGTGGAATACGCATATACTGGCGGAGAAGGGACGGATACGCTCACCGGAGTCGATGTGTTGCCCGATATTACCGCAGAAACCATCGTTTTGCAGGCGATCCGAACGAATACGAACGCTGCACCTTTACCGACTGGGTACTCCAACGACTACATCGGAAGCCAGCGCAATCAAATCTGGGTCGGGTCAAAGACCTCACGCCTCGTCTTTGCCTCAAAAACGTCTTCATACACGGACTTCACCTATTCTGCGAACCGAACACCAGGACAGGGGATAGAACTCAACCTCGACACGTTTTGCGCGGGATTCGAGGCAACCAAGGACGACATCACAGTGTTTGGCGGTCAAGACGATATCTACACGGTCGAATATCAACTCTCGTCCGACAACACCTACGAGGCAGTCAACATTGATAAACTCGACACCGCTCCCGGCCAAGGGCTTGTTTCTCCGCGTGCGAAGACTCGTATCAAGAATGGAATCGCGTTCATCACTAAAGAACCGACTCTCGATACGCTCGGAAACGTGGAAAATATGGCCTCACAGACCAATGTCCCAGTGTCAGACACCATAAAAACGGACTTTGACTCCTACAATTTCCTGGACTCAGAGATCCGCTACCACAAGCGCAATATCGTTATTTCGTTGCCGCTCGAAGCAAAAGTGCTCCTCTACGACCTCCGCTATGCTATGTGGCAGCCTCCTCAGGAATTTGCTGTAGCAATCGGAGGCCTCGATGTGGACGAGGCCGGGAACCTCATCGGTCACTCTTATGTGTCAAACGAGTCATATATCCTCTTTTCTCCGAACGTTCTTGCGGATGAAGTCGGACAAGAGATTGCGGATGATTTCGATGGGTACTCTATCGAGGCTATCGCGCGACACTACTCCAACGATGGGGAACAGGACCAAGAAAAACGTTTCGATATTTTCCATGTTGCCGGCTATTTGTCCGCCGGCGCGACAATCCAGCACCGTCTCTACTACGAAATCGACGGATCGCGCGGTACCGTGACGAAGGATATCACTGCTCTTCTCAACAGAATCCTCTTTGGGCAGTCGGACATCCACTGGCTCGGACGCAATCCACTCGGTTTTGCCCCAATCGGAGGAGGAGGAATCCAGGGAGCGGCCGAATTGTTCAGGTTCCGGACGAATCTGGAATATCACGAGAAGGAATACTACGAATACTTCTCGGAATTCTATCAGAACAGCGCGACGGAACAGTTTGTGATCTGTGTACACGGACCGAACTCGCATCTGACCGGAGACGGAGACCCGAGTATCGGGTTATAAACAGAGCCAAGACTCATTAAAAATGGTAAAATACATACAAACATGAACATCTCAAAGAAAATAACACTCAATCTCATCGCGCTCGCGGTCATTCTCGGGAGTTTCGGTGGACTCGTCTATCTCTCGGAAGCAAAAAAGAGTGAAGCGGCCTTCTATGCGGTCCAGGCCCCTGCTACGACTCTCTTTTCAGGCATCGCATCGAACTCGTCTTCCGCTCGTCTCCGTTCCTTCAATGATATTTACGGAAACAAACTCACCATGACGAACTTTGGTGCTATCGGGTACGTCACTTTTGAGCCGGGAGTCAGTGGAAAAGAGGAAATTGTTTCATTCACCGGAATCACGGACAATGGAGATGGGACACAGACAATCACCGGGCTCACTCGCGGACTTATTGGGAAGGGTCCGACCTACGGATCGGGCGGTACTGCTCGTCCTCATGGCTCCAATACCTACGTGGTCGCCTCAAACACGGGAGAATTCTACAACCAATTCGCTATCAAACAGAACAACGAAGCAATAACAGGTCTTTGGAACTTCAATACCGTCCTTCCTGCGTCAAATCTTGTAGCAACTACTTCCACTCAATTTGTCACGAAGGCACTCTTGGACGGGACTATCGCTGCCGGCGTCGCTACCTCCTCTGAATCAAACTTCGGTGGTGTCTGGCTCGGAACTGCCTTCCAGCAAGCATCCTCAACCAATGGCGGTGCAAACCAACCCTTTGTCATGCAAACACGCTATGCCACCGACACCCCTCTCTCAGGCTGTGCAGTCGGCTACACCAGTACCGCAGGGGCAGGATGTTCAGTGATTGCGACACTGGCGGGGAAGATTAAGCAGACGTGGTTGGATATTTTCTCGACAGATAATATCTGGACTGGCCCAAACACACATACTGCGACGACGACGTTTTCGGCACCCACCTTCGGAGCAAATGTCTATGTCCAGTATCTCGCTTCCACCACTATCAACGGAGCGACTGCGCCAGTGGCGGTCTTTGTAG
>CAYJDY010000049.1:0-6036 GCA_964369045.1 uncultured Candidatus Saccharibacteria bacterium | reverse complement strand
AAACGCATCTTGGTATTATTTGTCGTCTGAATCTTCCCGTTCATGTCTCCATACTAGCATGCACGTTCTGCTACGGACCGACGGTAATATTGACCCCTAAGCCTTTTGCACCTGTTCCAGCAACATCGACATCAATGCGAAGGAAATCACCCGTAGCAAGATCATCATTGGACGTGTTAACTACCGAAGCGGTCGCTGCTGTGTAGCTAGTGTTTTCGTTGGCATCAATAGTGACAGAAGTACTGAGTACATCCACTGGGGTTCCGGAGCGAATACGTGCAATCTGAACTGTCGGCAAGCCCGAAGTAGAGACAGTAGTAACTGAAGCATTTACTGATAGCACATTAAGTCCATTCATCGACGAGGGCACCATGAAGTACGCCTTCCCGTCTCCGGTCGTAATATCACTGCCAGCAGGATCAGTAACAAGTATTTGTATATCCTTGCGCGTAATTCGAGTGTCGTCACCCGCAGCAACCGTATTCGCTGTACTACCAACCGTTACTGCGATTGTTTGGGTTCCTGAGTTGTAAGTCAGCGGCGGTGTGGCTGTAACTATACCCGAGGGTCCAGTGGCACCCGTAGGACCGGTAGCACCAGTGACACCAGTTGGTCCAGTGGCACCTGTAGGACCGGCGACACCTGCGGGGCCAGAGGCACCCGACGGTCCAGTTAGCCCTGCGGGTCCGGAAGGACCGGTTGGACCAACATCTCCCGTAAGTCCGGTTGGACCAGTAGGTCCGGCGACACCTGCGGGGCCAGAGGCACCAGTAGCGCCGGTAGGTCCCGTGGCACCTGTGGCACCAGCACCCGTTGGACCAGTAGCGCCGGTAGGTCCGGTCGGTCCCGTTGGACCGGTTGGACCCGTTGGGCCGGCAAACTCCGAAACAGCACTGGAGCGAATTGTTCCATCACTGTTATGAGACACACTTAAATAATCGTTGAGTATACTACCCCAATTTCCACCATCTTGACCGGGAGTTGGAAGCCTAGCCACCTAAGAAATCCTTGGTTGTCTTAACTACACCGCCGTACAAATCATCACCATAATTTAAGTCCTGCTTGCTCCTACTACTCTTACTGAACGTTTGGTCAATGTTTTTTAACATTGCAGTGATACCAATCAGGGACAAAATGCCAGCACCAACCAGACCAAGAAACTCTTTTCTGGATACTTCTTTGCTGAGAATATTGTCGATAACTTTATGCATCTATTTGGACTTTTTGTATATTAGTTGATACTTGTCTATAATTTTAGCATAAGCGTAGCAAAAACAACCCCCTATGACGTATCCACAAATAACTTTTCAATCTCAAACATCCAGCAACCAGGCACTTGCGAGCAGTTATGTCGTACCCTTCTTGAATAATACAAAATTTGCAGTAGCAGATAATACAGAGGTGCGGCCACTAAATTACGGCGAGGGTACTTATAACTCGAGTACCTATAGTGGTAGTGGCGAAACTCAGACAGGATTCTTGAGTAAAACAGGTACCAGCATTATTTTTGTTGTCACTGTTAGTGCAGTACTGCTTTTCTCTGCCCTTTTAATCATTATTCTTAGACGACCATCACGAAAAGATCACACAGCGAACTAAGCTATCCCGTTACTCATCACCAATCAGCACCGTCTCGCCACCGACGTTCTTTGCGAAGTACGAATCATGCGAAATATATATTACTGCTCCGTGATAAGTCTCGAGTGCATTTTCGAGTTCTTCGATACTCGGTAGGTCAAGGTGGTTCGTTGGCTCGTCAAGTACCAGAATATGGGGATCACCGGCCATCATATTCATGAGCTGAAACCGGGCCTTTTGCCCCCCGCTTAAGCGCTTCAGTGGAACATCTGCATCGGTAGCTGGATTAAATAGATAGTCGCCAAGCAGTTGTTTGACCTTCTGGTCGCTAATTGCCACGTCTTTTGCCATAAACGCCTGCTCAATGGCCTGTCCGAGCGTCATAGAGAGATATTTTTCATCAATCTCTTGATCGTATACGCCAATACGGAGTTCTCGCTCGCTCGCAATTGTTCCGTCGAACAACGTAGAGGCCAGTTTCTGATCCTCAACTCTAGCAATAACGGCTTTTACGAGTGTCGACTTACCCGCACCGTTACGGCCATGCAAACGAATGCGATCACCTTCATGCAGGCTGAAACTAATATCGCTAAAGAGTGGCTTATCATCGTACCCTAGACTTACTTTTTTAACCTCAATGAGTAGCCGGCTGGTCTCTGTCTCTGCTGACTTAGTCCCTACCTTAATATTTTTGGCCTTGTGTTTTTGGTAGGCAGCACCCATTTTTTCGTTAAGTTCGCCGACGGAGTCACGGTCAATCCAGAATGTTGGCATCTCGGTTTTTTCTAGTGCTGCAAGCTCAGAAACCGCTTTTTGTTCTAGTGATTTAAATCGCTGGATAGTTCCAGGATCACGAGATTTTTCTTTTAATCGACGGAAGCGAATGACGTTGTCCTTTAGATTAGCGATTCTTCGTTGCACCATGCTGTACTGATTTACCTCTGAGGTGATCTTGACGGCGTTGACTCGCAGATAATCGTCATAGTTACCGGGGTAACTAAAGGCTTGTTCATCACGGATCTCGATAATCCTATCAACAGCCTGTAGTACATCGCGATCGTGCGTAATAACTACTACCGCCTCACGGGCTCCCTTGAACCACTTCAAAAATGCCTTCTTAGCAATATAGTCCATATGGTTCGTTGGCTCGTCGATCAGCGCCAGATGCGCACGTGCACGCTGAACCTTGACAAGCTCCACCATTCTCTTCTGTCCACCACTGAGATTTTTTAACTGTCCGATGGCTTTGTCATTTGATACTTGGTAGGCACTGAGTGCTTCGATAATTTCTGCTTCAACTTCAAAATATCCGAGCTGACTAAATCGTTCGAGCGCATCTGAATATACATGCATCTTTCGGTTACTCTCGCCCATGGTTAGTGGATAAGTATCCAAAATATGTTTTAAGGACGTATACTCAGGAAGATCATCGAGAATATACTCGAGCACCGACATGGTTTCGAAGCCGTGATGCTCCTGGCGACTGCCAATTAGTATTGCACCACGCTTGAGACGAACAGAGCCATCATAGTCCTTATCTTCACCAGTCATTATGTGAAGTAGCGTGGTTTTACCTGTACCATTACGACCAACGAGGCCAATTTTCTCGCCATCCTGAATTTCCATGTTCAGATCACGATACAAGATTTTGTGGCCGAAAGATTTTTCGGCAATAGATAAAGAAATAACCATTATTAAAAACCCTAGTGCTTTCTTAGGCTACTTTTTGAGCTTTTAACAGGTTGATCATTCGTCCATTATAACAGATGACAGGTGTTCTGGAGTTATCTGATCAATGTTCATGGCATTCTTGACGTCAAATTGACCAATTTTGGTTCGGCGTAAATCCGTCATATACGCCCCTGTTTCAAGATGCTCACCGATGTCTGTAACCAATGATCTGATATACGTGCCACTTGATACTTCTGTGGTAAATTTGAGTTCAGGATATTCATACTCAATCTGTTCTATTGAATAAATTGTTACTTTCCGCGGCTTAATTTTGACTTCTTTACCCGCCCTTGCGAGCTTGTATGCCCTTTGACCATCGATTTTTATGGCAGAGTAAGCAGGTGGGGTTTGGGACAAATAACCTGTGAATTTCTGCAACGCCTTTTCTATGTCTGGTTTCGAAGGACGGGCATCGGAAACGTGGTTTTTTTCACCCTCTGCATCCCCTGTCTGTGTGGTCGTTCCGAGACACATTGTCACCTCGTACACTTTGTCTTTTTTCATGTACTCGTCTTGTCTTTTGGTCGCCTTACCAACCAGGATTATCAAGAGTCCCGTCGCAAGCGGGTCAAGTGTACCTGCGTGACCAACACGCACCTTTGTTTTTGTTTCAGCAGGCTGTAATATGCCACGCAAAGTACCACGTATCTTTGCAACGACATCGAAACTCGTCCAATCTTTTGGCTTGTCTATCAGTAAAACTTTATCCATAATCTCCTGATCCTATCACATAATCGACTATGGTGTGTCTGCTTATGACGAAGGCGGCATGAGTGGTGGTGGCACTAGAGGTGGTGCACTCGGATCAGACTGCCCGGCAGTTGGGTCGGGTGCTGGCCCGGTATCTGGACCAACAAGTTGTGGCGGAAAGACTTCTTCATTTGTCATTCCATCATCATCGCCGCTTACTGCAGTATCATCTGAATCTTGATTAGATGAAGCTAGGTCGAGTGGTTGCGCATTTAAAGCTGCCTCGGGCTCAAAACGTGTAGGCTCTGCCGCATCAGCAGCTTGTTCGACGGCGTTCCTTGCTATCTCTTCGGCCGGGCTCAATGGTTCTGAGGGTGCTGGCGGTAAGACATTATCGGTCGGTACTGGTGGCGTGGTTGCTTCACTAGTTTGAGGAACATGATCACTATTTACCGCCTCTTCGATCTGCGCCAGTGTTTTGCCCTTTTCCTCTTCGGTAAGTGGATTTACTGTCTTTGTATGTTCAGTAAAACCCGTCTGTGTTTCCGACTCAACAGGAGCCTGCAACGGGTCTGGCGCTTTTGTAGTGGCGCTCATGTCACCACCAATTGTTGGCGGTGTGAGTATCATATTCGATGGGCTTGATGGTGTCTCAGGAGCCGAGACTTCTGCTGGTGCTTGTTCTTTTTCGGTGACTACTTTGTCTGCAGGCAGTAGCTTGCCCTCTTCATCGATGTGAATTTTTGCCAGGTCATCTTCAACTTCGTCAGATTCAGAATTATTTTCTTTTTCGAGCTCCTGCAGTGTTTTACTTGCGGGAGTATTCTTTTCTTCTTTGTGTTTGATTTCGAGTGAGCCATCTTTGCTGGGCGTTGGTACTGCAGTTGGAACGGGCTCATTTTTATCCTTCGCAAGTTCATCAAGTTTTTTGCTATCAAATGTTTTTTCTTCTGGTATTGGCTTGGGTACTTCTAGTTTGCTTGCAACCAGTTGTTGGTTGGCGCCCGCCTTCATGAGAATTGCTGAAATATTCATGGTGTGGGGTGTCGTTTTGACGTTACTAAAGCGTTCGGTCTCTGCGACAACACCGGTCAAAAATGCTGTGGCTGTCTGGCTATCGAGTAAGGCTTTTTCTCCCTGTAAAGGCTCGATGAGTCCTACAACCATCTCACACAAGCTACTTGCGTCAGCCTGGAACCAATTTAGTGCACCTAACTGTGCGGTCTGCTTGTTGTTAACACTTACTGTAACTGCGTCATGTAATATTCTACCGTGTGCAATAATTGCCTGGTCCAATTCTTCGCGCTGATGAACACCAAGTGCTACTACAACATCAACATTGAAGTCGCCCTGGCTAAATTCGAGATCTCCCTCACTTAGGCTGGTATGGTATGGGGTAATAAATATCTTTACAAATTTATCTTCAACCTTATATCTCAGCTTATCAGCCTTGGCTTTATCGAGCGCGATGATAAAATCACGCAAACTATCGGTGTTCTTTTCGATTGTTTTTTCTGGCTGCAAAAATTCGATCGTCGATGGCGTTTCCCCACTAAATACAGCAGTGGCATGTTTATTGAGCTTGTTCAGGATTAGGGTCAGACCAATTGCTGCCGACAGCTGATCAACAGATGGATTGCTACTTACCGTTACCAAAACGTTATTCGCTTTTTGCAACTGTTCAACGAGCTCTTGCTTTACGTTAACGCCAGGTTGTGACTCTGGAGCTGAGGATCCAAGTGGAGGTAATGGTGCGTATGGTTGTGGCCCGGCAACAGGAGGAAATCCTGCCTGTGGTGCTGGAGCAGGTTGCGCTGGTAATGCCGAAAGTGCCGGCTGTAGAGACGGCGGTGGCGAACCTGGCTGTGGCGCTGGTGGCACGTATGGCTGGAGTGGTGTTGTTGGATCCATTTTTATGCTCGTTTTTATTTTTAGATTACTCTTAGGCCGATATTACCATATACGCTCATGCTTGTCTATATTTTTGTCTAGACAGTTAGACAGAGAGCTCGGCCAGCAGCACCTACGCGATTTTGA
>CAYJDY010000048.1:0-6070 GCA_964369045.1 uncultured Candidatus Saccharibacteria bacterium | reverse complement strand
GAAGGATAGAGATTCTTGTATCGCTTCAGTGCATTCTTGTATTCTCCATCCCAATACGTCACGTCATAGGTTGCATCAGCGCCTTGGAGTTGCTGTGCGATAAAGAAACAGAGTTTGTTGAAGAACACAGGATAGGATTCTGTGTCTACATTGACCAATGTTTCGAGATCGGAAGAATCATCTACCACTTTCTCCTGGAAGACATTCGTCGTCGGATTCCGGAACATATACTTCGAGTAGTATTCCGCTTCGAGATATTGACCAAGGTTTGAGGTTGGATAGCAGAATTTCACACCAGTCATTGCAACCGCAGAAACAACACTGAATCGAACAGTATCATAAGCAGTAATATCAGGTGCCCCAACAACCGTTGCGGTTTGCCACGGAATTGTGATGATATTCCATCCAATCTTCAAGGCTGAACCATCTGCTTGAGTAGTTGCGCTGCCATAATAATATTCAGTGGTTGAGCTTCCCCATCTCAATTCAACCGAAGTAGGTACTGCTGGGAGATATGCCCAGAAAAATTCCTGGTCTATAAGTTCGTGCCCAGTCAAGTCAACCGATGGAAGAGTAGATGCTTCAATATACCCTGTTCCGGCAGTCATGTTGAACTGGATTGCTCCACTTCCCGCAGGATTGAACTTCGTGTCAATCCCGATATTAGATGCTGTGCCAGCCGCGGTCCACGGAGATACTGACCCTGTATCCGAAAGCACAATAGGCGCAGTCAAAAATGGTGCGTCTATACGCAGAGATTTTACTCCGCTATTATGCTGAGTCGTGAATTGATTCTGATTCTTCAACCACTTCTTCTTATCGAAGAACTGATTAAATCGCTGTGGCCATGTATCACCTTTTCTCCCTGCTTGTGGGCGTAAGTCAATAATGCGGTTACCCTTCAAATCAGCAGGAGCCGCATAATCATAGACCGAGTTGAACACCTGCGCGAGTGTCGTGATTTGTCGTGTTTCCTGAAGATCCACATCGAGAAGTACCTGGCTCGCCGTACGATTGAAGATTCCGTAGAGGTTTGTGATTTTATCCACTGTAGTACCATGGATAACACCTCTCAAGTCGTCTTTGATTGTTGAAATTGGGATACCCATAGTAATTAGTGGTTAGACCGCGGAAACTGCAATAGAGATATCGTCAGCAGCGCTGTTGGACACAAGAACCAAGTTCCCAAAGGAGGTGCCTTGTGGGTCAACCCAATAAGAACCAGCAGGAGTTGCTGCTGCAATAGTTCCAAGAACAACCGTCCCATCTTTTACAATAAGTGTGCCCGTCATCGCCTTGTTGATATAAATACCTGCAAGCACGCACTGCCCTACAGTGGTGGTGTCATTTGCTGTGACCGCTTTGGGGATATAGTTTTTGTACATATTATTCGTCTTTAGATTTTGACTCACTTGCCGTACCCTCCTCCGCTCGAATGTTCTCCGGCTTGAATCCCTCCTCGTAAGTTGTCTCGCCCTTTGCGATTTCCGCAAGAATGTTTCTGTTTACTCCTGACATGTTATTGATATTACACTGAATAATTTGAGCCGACCTCGGTTCAGCCCCTATAAGGGGGCTGAACGAGACAAGCTCTACGGACACACACCATACGACCACGTCACAAAGCCATTTGCCGAAGTAGTTGCTACTGCAAGATACTTTTGACAAACAACAGTCGCTGCACTTGTTGCGTAGGTTTGAACCTGACCGACAATAAGTGTGCTCGTTGCGCCTTGTGCTGTGGGGATAGTGACATCTCCTGAGAATGCTCCAGTTGTTGCAGAGATTGCACCTGCCGTAACTGCACCAACCGAACTCACCTGAAACTGTTGAGAGGTACCAACAGCCAACCCATCAGATGCGGTCAACTGAGTGAAATTCGTCGAAGTAAGGTCATTCGGCGAAATTGTCCCAACACTGATTCCTCCCACCTGGAGGAATGCTCCAACTGCGATTACAATCGCAATCAGAACACCTACGCCCAATACTTTTTCTGTTTTAGACATGATGATTGCGATTAGCGATTGTAATTAGGTAGCGTCACCAGATGCGCCGACTGCGCCGACGTAATCCTGCACGAAGTAGTTCTCACGGAAGTTTGCCTTGTACGCATACGAGACATTATCCGAGAACTGCCAAGGCACAAGAGCGGTTTCCACACCCTGACGAATCAAGCGGGATACGCTGTGGTTCGATCCGAGCAAGAACCATGCAGTCGAGGAACCAGTTGCATCCGGCTGAGTCGAAAGGAACGGCGAGGTGTAGACGCGAAGCTGATACTTCATCGAGAATACGTTCACGGCGTTGTTTCCGTTCTCCGGCACAAGTGCTGATTCAACCAACTGAGTCGCCTTCATGAAGAGCTCAGGAGCCACCAGAAGGATAGCAGGGGCAGAACCGCGCATGACGTTGGTCTGGTCAACCTGCTTCGAGAGCATGATGACAGCCTGGTTCAATGCGTCGGTCGTGAGAGCAGACGTTGCCGCTCCGACAGTTGCTGCCACGATACGGTTCGAGGTCGTGCCTCCACCGATGAGCGGGTGCGCAGTGTTAATGAACGACACAGCATCCGGGGTCAACGTGGTACCAAATGCGCCACGGAAAAGACCAAATGCGGTAAAGTCCATCGTAATGCGAGCCTTCTCTGCCATGTCTTGCACATCGCGCTGCCAGACATTGTGCATGTTGTCGTCGAAAAGTTCCTTCGAGATAACAATCGTCTTAGCAAACTTCGCAGGGTACACGGTTGCCTTGTTGGTAACCTTCGGCACGTCTTGCGGTACGCTTCCGAGTTCGTCCACACGGTCAAAGAGGGTGACACCCTTATTCACTGCGTAGATATATGCACCGTTCGTGATGGTGACAGGCTTGAAGAGATCTCCAGTCTGTGCAGTTGCACGTCCGGGCATAGCTTGCTGGTCATCAAACTTCTGGAAAAAGACTGAGTCGAGTTCCGTGCGGATGATGAGCAGGTTCTGTTGTTCTGTAAACATGATGATGTTTTAAGGGTTAATAATTTATGCAAGTGCACTCACTCCTGCACGGAACGAGAACGCTACTTTTCCAGGGTGCTTCGACACATCGAGATACTCGATAACACAACCTGACGTTGCTCCATCTGCCGCGAGAATCGTATAGACTCCAGCAGTCAAATCAATAAGCACACGCTTTCCAATCAACGCGTCATACTCAGCCTGAGTATTCCATGTTGCCGCAACCTTCGGGGCAATGAGCCACACCTGTCCGGGAAGCAACGGCTGAACCATTACATAACCAGCAGCTGCTACAGTGTCCGTGGAAACGGAAGTCGAAATACCAGCGAGGTAGTCAGTCGCCACAACAGGCTTGTTTGTCGCCATTGCGGTCACCACCGTTGCTGCAAGCGCACGATCAACAGGCTCTCCGGGGTTGATGGAGGCTGCTGCACCAGCTGCAACGTTGAAGCGCAATGCGCCTGTCGCGAGGTTCTGGTTTAAGAGAGTGATATCTCCTGATGCCATAAATTTAGAATTATCCTAAGTAATATGGCAATTTTTCTGATTACTTTGATGCGAGAGATTTGAAGTGTTCGATTTTCTTATCATCCCAACCACGAGCACGCAAATCGCGTTCTTGGTCTTCCGAGAGGACGTTATCTTTCACCTTTTGGGTATCCTGATTACTTCCACCTCCTGTACCAGTTCCGGGTTTGTTTTGAATAGCCAATCGAAGTTCCGCATTCTCTTTCGCAATCTTTGTGATGATAGTATCTCGCTCGGTTGTTGCTTTCACATAGTCTGTGTCCGCAAGGACTGCGAGTGCTTCCTGTCGTGCGATTTCTCGCATATCAGGCGCGTCCTCATCATCTTCGTCGTCAGAAATCTTGCCCTTCGCCTTGAGCATTCCCTTCTTGTAGTTATCACGCTCTGTCGCAAGTTGTGCGATTCGCGCATTCGCTTCAGAAAGAAGCTGTTCGGCACTTTTTTCTCCGGTCGGAGCACCCTGAGAACCATTAGTATCTTTAACTCCGTCTGTGGATGCGGCAGTTCCACCATTAACCGCTGTGTCTTTTTCGGACATGGATTTTTTGTTAAACGGGATGAGTGTCTATCCGATCCCGCACTTATATAAAACACGCTCTGGTTAGAGAGCGTGTTTTCCTGCCAAGCTTGTCATGAAACGCTAGAAACATGACTGAGAGGGTCGATTCTCTCACTCAGCGAGGAAAACACGTCCTCCAACTGTCTAGCGTTTCAAATTGTAAAGGTTACTCACACTATTATACCATATCTTCTTTATAATCAATAATCTTCTTCAAGAGAGTTTCCATATTTACGGCACAACCAAACCACCCCTTTGAACCAAGAGTGGCTTCCCATGCAGTTGTCTCAAGAAAACCATCCTTATATGCACGAGTCTTCGCATCTGCCAACATCATCTGAAACATTGGGTTATGATAGAGCTCTACTGCTTGCTGTTGGAAGTCTGCAAAATTCGGTATTTTTTCACCGTTCAAATAGATACCATCCTTTTTAGGTTCAATGAATGTATCCGGAATCATGTGAGTTCTCCATTACGAATCATTTCAGCTACTTTTTCAGCCTCAGCAGAAGAAGAAATTGCTTGCATTGACACCTTCGGTAGTGCTTGTGGAATATCCCGTGGCTTAAACACAGTTCCAGCCTTCTTGTATTTCACCCGTACTTCATCAATCTCAGGATGCCGATCAAGGATAACTTGGAGTTCTTCGTCGAATGTCGCCATGTTATTTGTTGACTATCTCCTCAATATTCACGTTCACGAGAAGCTCACTATCCACTTTGTTCTCCACATAATTGTTGATACCCTTCTTCATCTGATCGAGAATGGTGATGGTTGCTCCGATATCCAGTGAGTCAAAAGAGCTGAAAAATTCACGGTATTTATCAGATTGCTCAGAGTTATTCATCAAACCGACAAGGTCCAACTCCTTCGTTGAGGTCTTGTACATGCGCTCAAGTCCTTTCTGTTGAACCATCGAAGACGCAAACTCAATAAGCACCTTCGCATCCGCGACGTTCTTGCACGAATCATGGAGTGAAGGAAAAATAGTCGTCTTAATGAGCACCTTCTGGCGTTCACGCTCTTGTGCCGCCTTCATGTCGTCAACTAATTCCTCCTTACTTTTGTTTTTTCTTGGTGTCATTTGCGTTTTTTGTTAAAATGTTGTGTACTTCTGATTCCTTCTTTGTCAGTTGTCGGAATGGGTTGATTTTTTTCTCGTCAACCACAGGCGCCGGCGGCGTAATCGACTCTACGGGGACCATAATAGGTGCAACCTGAGCCGGGGCAATTTCACCAAGTGCTTTTGATTGAGTGATTTCCCAAAGTCTTGCGAAGTTTACCTCCTTTGTGTCGTTGATATACTCCTGCATCGCCTCCTTTGTGATAACACTCAAATCCTTCACTGAACGTCCGTCAGAAATGATGACGTTGTTCATAATCTCTGTTGAAGCAGAGCGTTTAATACCAAATACTGTCGCGAGCCGTTCTCGCATGTCATGATTCAATGCCAACCAATGCGCGGGGAAAATTTGTTCCATGTTTGTTATTAGCGTTTAATATACGAATAATTATACCACACTTACACCAATGCACCACCTGTGGATTGCGCCAAAGAATTTTGTAATGACTTCGGTGCAGCCGGCGTTCTCATTGTCTGCTTATCATCTCCCTGCTGAGCGAGTGGGTCCATCATGTTTTGTGCAGGCTGTTCCTTTTTCACATATTTCTGTGGGTTCTTCGCAGTCTTTGGGTTCGATGCCATCAAGAGGTCGGTGAAGATAGCTTCCTGATCCGCAACTTCTGAGTTGATAGCGCGGTCAAATGTCTCAAGATTAAATGCACGCTCAATTTCCTCAGAGCGAGGGGTAATAGTGTCCGCATCCACAAAGGTGTAGAAGTTCAAATCTCGAAACAGTACAGGGTTGACCATGTACACCGTGCTCTTTCCGTTTAATCCTCCTTCCTTCTGCAAGATGCCGTAGGACATGTCCATCATCTCTTCATTCGTCATACTATCAGGCATACTCCCATCAAAAACTACCTTCTT
>CAYJDY010000047.1:0-6091 GCA_964369045.1 uncultured Candidatus Saccharibacteria bacterium | reverse complement strand
AGAGTGGTGCGGCTGTCACTGAGAACATCGTCGCGGATTGGGATGATGAGACGCTAGACCTTACGCCTGATTTCGCGCTCGATAGCGTGGAATTTGCTGTCAATGACGTGGTGGAAATGCGCCGGTCGGCGTCGGACTCCAGCGTGGTGACATACACCGCAGCAACCGCGACCATCACCAGCATCACGCCGCTGACGCTCGACACGACATTTGACTTCGGCGGCGATTGGGCAACGGGCACATGGTACGTGCAGTTCTGGCTGACACGCGCTTCCGTCGAAGTCGGCAAGTCGAACATCGAGACAATCACGCTGACCTCTGCATCGAATAAATTCCTGCTTGAAGGCGGGACATTCCGCATACTCATGGAAGGCGGAACAAGCCTTCTCATCACTGAGGGATCATAATGGCTGATACAAAGATTTCCGCGCTGACGGCATTGACGGGTGCGAACCTCGCAAGTGATGACAACTTTCCGGTTGTCGAAACCTCGGAAGGCGCTGCGGACACCGGCAACAAGCGCATGACGACTGCCGAACTCACCAAGGGTCTTTTCCGCTTCCCTGTGACCGGCGTCAGTTCGATCCCCTCCGCGCCGTCGACCGATGAAGCACAGCCGTTCTATTACAAGGAGGCGGGAATTGTCCGCCCGGCATTCCGGCGTTCCGCAGGGCCAATTCGCCGCCTTCAGACGCGCCTATCCGAATTCAACACCGTGTTTTGGATTCCCATTTATGGCGGCACATTGACGACAGGCAATGGCCTTGCACTGACAGCGACAGGAACAGCAGCAGCAGGCGCACGCAGCACGTCAACGCTTGCCCAGAGGCTCCAGCGCATCGAATTCACTGCGGCAGCATCCGCATCAGCCGCCGCGGGATGGCGTGTCGGCACCGGCTCATGGGGCTGGGAGATGGGCGTAGACGGCTTCACGCAGTTCCTGCGCTGGTCCCCGTTGACAGGCGTCATTGCTTCGCAGCGTCTTTGCGCTGGCATGTCCAGCACGGCGTCCCATACAGACGTTGAGCCGTCAACGCTCACCAATTGCGCTTTCTTCGCCGCAGACAGCGCGGACGCAAATCTTCAGTTCATGCACAATGACGCGGCTGGCACATGCACCAAGATCGACACCGGCATTCCAGTGCCGGCTGCTGACCGAGACGCGGTTTATGACAGCATCATTCATTGCGATCCGAGCGGCACGACGCTGAAGTTCAAGATCACCAATCTCGTCACCGGAACCTCATACGAGAATGAAACCGGCACGACAAACTTGCCAGCATCGGGAACAGGCATGTCTCATTACGGATATTCCAGTGTTGGCGGGGTCTCGAACGTCACCGGTATCTCGTTCCATGGCTGCGTCATCGAAACGCATGGTGTCTAGCACATGGCGATGACCCTCTATGAGACGACGCTCGCTGCGAATAACGTTATTCGCTTCGAGTTTCGCGAACCCAATATCGTCAAGCCGCCAATCCGGGATGCAACGGCTGCGGAAATGCAGAACGGTGGCGTCTTCGAGCGCTTCACCATCCTCAGCGTCTCGAATGCAAACCCGGCGACATTCACCGCAGATCGCAACGTGCCAGCGACGAACACCTATGTCCGCTTCTGTGGAGCAGAGGGACGATCCGACATCAACACGACTGGTGTTCTGGCTGCCGTGTCCGGTGCGACGTTCCAACTGACCATCAACAACGGATCAACCAGCGTTCCATATAACGGCGCGCACGGCCCCGCGTACACCGCAAACTCCGCCACAATGGTTCGGCTGTCCACCGGCACGGGTTCATCGCGCAAGTATATTCTCGGCGGCAACCTCGACCGCGTGAAGGATTGCGATTATTTCCCCGGCCCGCGTGGCGACCGTTCCACATCGGGCGGTGCATGGGACATGAGCGGATATACGATTGCAGGCAAGACCATCACTGCAATTGGCTTTGAAACCAACCCTTACGAAGTGGGCTCCGTTGCCTATGGCTCGGACACGAATGACATGCGCTATGGCCCGGTGTTTTCATTCTTCGTCTATCTCACCATTTCCACAACCTTCAGCAACGGCACCTATGCCGTCACCTTCCCGTCTGGCCTCGGCATCGCGCCTCAAAACATTGTCATCAATGACAAGGTGACGCGCTGCTGCTCGATCGGCGTGAACCAGAACGGCCACAAGGCCGACGACGAAAGCAAGGTGGCAACGCTTTGCCAGTACCTCCCACAGGGTGCCAACCAAGGCTCTATGCGGTTCGGAACCGACTATTCAATATCGAGCTTCAAGATCATCGACAGCGCCGGGACGGAGGTTTGGGACTCCGGTGCGGCTCCGGTGCTGCGTCTCGCTCATACGACAGTGGAGAACAGCGGCTCCACTGACAGTATCAGCCAAGACCCCCATAAATACGGCGCGGACATTGCGAGTGTCACACCCGGCAACCCGACGCGGATTACCACAGTTCAGCCGCATGGCCTCACCACCGGAGATTATTGCAGCGTCCTCTATGCGCGCGGCGTCCATTCGGGCGTTGAAAAGCTTTATTCTCTCGGCGGTCCTAGCGGGATCGGCCCGACTGCAACCCGCATCGATGACTATACCATCGACATCAACCGAGACACGACAGGTGCGACCGCATGGGCAAGTGGCGGGAAAGTCACCAAGCACTACACCGTCAATTATGCAGGCGTTCACACCTATGAAATGGACTTCTCTGCCGCGACACTAAGCAACGGGACGTACTATCTGTACATTCCCGGCTTTGGCGTCTCAGACCCGATCTACATTGATGACGCGGCATGGGCTCGCGCCGCGCAAGCCAACCTCAAGGCGCTCTACAATACGTCCATGGGCATGACCGTCGATGACCGCTTCGGCGCTCCCGCGCATGGCCCGTCTGCCAAGGTCGGCTCGCAGAACGTCACGCAGATACTCTATTCGCCCATCCCGCACATGTTCTGGAAAGAGCAGGGACAAGGCCGTCTGACTGTCACGGCAAGCCCCCGCTTCCTCGATGGTACAGCTTCGGTTGAATTGTATGGCGGTTATCCCGATGCCGGCGACCATGACCGCATCTTCGACTTCAGCCATATCGTTGAACTGGTTCACATGCTCGGCCCGAAGGCGCTCCTGCCGCTCAATGCCCGCTACAGCAACCATAATTTCCCCGACTCCAAAACCAACATTGGCGGCGTCTATACGCGCAAGCTGTTCTCGGACGAACTGGACGCGGCCATCTGGTATCTCGACATGGCACGGCGTACGCAAGCCGTGGACGGTGGTATTATCTCCGCAATCCAGTATAACAACGGACTGTCCAATTTCGGGGAACGCATTGCGCCGCAGCCTCATTGGGACGTCAATTACAACTGGCTTGCCTTGGCCCCCGATCATCTGGCCTCGATCCAGTATGCTTATGCGGCTTCGCTTCTCGCGTGGCATCTCAAGGAAATGGGCCACACTGAACTTTCCAATACCTGGGTGGCATCGGCGCAACTGGCCATTTCGTTTTATGACACAGTGATTGCCGGCACGCATCCGGCAGACTTCTACACCGCAGCGAAGGCGCTCTATACCGAACAGCCGGTTTCGCTTGTCTCGGCCAATCCGCTGACCTTCGTCACCAGCCCGGACGGCTATTTGCCGCTCACTAATGTTGATGGCGTGCAGGTTGTCGCGTCTGGTTTCACGGGCGGATTTGCTGTGATGAACGGCGTCACCTATTGCCTGCGTCAGAGCGGCAACAATATCGTTGTCTATGATTCGACGAATACAACTGCCGTTGATGCCTCGGGCTTCGGTGCCTACACAAAAGACACAGGCGTCTTTACCTACACAACCGCCGCATGGCGCTCGATCCACGACGCATCGACCGTCAGCATTCAGGGCTTCACCACAGCGCAATTGAACAAGTACAAAGCCGCAGCATCGGGCATTCTCTACAATCTGACGGGAACCGCCTCGTACAAGACGTATCACGATGCCAACTATAACCTTGGCGACTGCTGGCAGTGGGGAACCTACATCTACACGCTTGCCGCTGGTGCTGATGCCGCAATCGCGACCGCGATGTATTCTTCAATGGCGTCAACCTGCAATACATTCCTGTTCAACAAGGGCGGCATTAACGACCGCAGCTTTACATATTTCCGTCAGAACGCGACCATGGCGGATTATGGCGGCTCCACACAGGCTATTTACGAATATTGCGCCTCTGCGATGATCTCGCACAAGAAGGCCTACAACGACCGGCGCACGTTGGGAGATACTCATGCGCAGGCCAGAGCCAATTCCGGTGTCAAGAAGTACGTCAAGCATCTGCAAGATGCCTATGGTTTCCTGCTTGGCCTCAATCCACCCAAGCTCTGTCTTGTCATGGGCTATGGGCAGCGCAACCCGGCAAAGGTTCTGAACATCAATGCCGACGCGACCGGGACAGGACCGCCGATTGGCGTAGTCCCGTATTGGGCGACAGCTTTTGCCTCCCGCTACCAGTTCAACGACAACACCTATTACTGGCCCGGCTCTCCACTGAACGATCAAGGGTCATTCACCGCTGGTGGTCCCGTCGATACGTCAGTTCAGTTGATCCCGCACCGCTTCTGCCGCCCGCGCCTGATGAGCTTCATCCCGATCCCGTTCCTCGTGGAACACACGGAATACAATCTGGCGAAGCATTACTACCTGAACGGCATAGCCAGCTACCTGTCATCATGGGCTGGTGACTGCGTCCAGTCCGATGGCAAGAAGCGGCTGATTGCAAGGGCGGCTTAATGGCACTTCACAACCTTTATAGAACCCCTCAATGGCTCAGGCCTGGCAGCGGGATTTCGTTTGTCTTCCGTGGCTCAGATGAGGCTATGGAAATCACGACAAGCGCAGGCGGTGCCGTCACACGCCCGCAGGATTTCGAGGCGACGGCAGGGACGGGCGCTGACGATACGGCATCACTCAATTCATGGATTGCCGAGACTGGTTTAAAGTATCTGCCAAACGGCGACTATCTGGCCTCCGGTTCTGTGTCTGCCTTCACGCATCCAACATTGATCCTTGCCGATGATGCCAGCGAGAGCGGGACAAAGCTGCCGTTTATCTCGATCACGTCGTCACCGTTCAAGAATATCCCCAAGAATTACGTTTTCATCCAGCAGAACAACAGCGACCGGAACGACGAATATACGTTCCAGATTCAGCGCATTGTCAACGTAGACACCGGGCATTCAAGCCCCAAGGCATTGCGCGTTGTCTCGACCAACAACGTCACTACGGCGACCGCGAACGAATGGGCGGGCATGTTCGAGGTGGATAACTATTCGAACACCACAAGCCCCAATCTCGCGCTTGGCATGATCGGCAAGAAGTTTGGCACGGCTCCAATCTTCGCTGCCAACCCTATCGTGTGGGATTACAACAAATATGCTGCCGCGACCGATGTGACCGGCGCAATCGGCATGGAAATAAACGTCAAGGCAGTTGGGCTTGACCATCCGACCGCCAACCGCAGCACGGGTAACCGCCGCGCACTTTATATCGTTCCCCGCACTAATTCGGACGTCGCAGGATGGGACACGAATGATGGCACAAACTACGGCGAAGGCGAAATCGGCGCGGGCATCTATATCAGCAATGACCATCCTGAATCTGAAAGCTATTTCAGGTACGGAATCGTTGTTGATGAAGTCACCGGCAGCACATCGAAAATCACCCACGGCATGATGATCCGCAATACCGGGACAAACGGTATTCTCATCAACGGCATTCTCAACGGCAACGCCAACAGTGCAGCCCTTCGCATCGACAGCGACACGGTTTGGGGCATCATGTTGACCGGAACTTACTCCGGCACGGCGATCCGCATTCCGACCGGACAGTTCATTTCAATGGACGGTGCCAGCACAATCAAGATGAGCTACGGCACGACAGCCAGCATTTGGGGCTTTCAGAGCGGCGGCACAGAGCGTGTCGGTTTCGACATGACGGCATCTCCGCACATCCGCATTGCAGGGACAAAGGTTGTCGGCGCGCGTGACACCGGCTGGACTGCCATGACCGGCACACCGGATGAATCGACGGCCTATGCAACGGGAACCGTCACGC
>CAYJDY010000046.1:0-6118 GCA_964369045.1 uncultured Candidatus Saccharibacteria bacterium | reverse complement strand
AAGAAGCCTGTCGCCAAGAATCCACATGCTGTAAGTGCATACCCATATACCAAATAGGTTAGTATCCGAGCACCCTTAATAAACACGAGTGTCGAGTCATTATTTTGTTGTTTTGCCATTTTTGAACCTTTCTTTAATGAGCCTTATTGTAGTCCAGTTCTGCTCGCTTGCAAATAATTTGTAACTCATTTCGTATTTGCGAAGTCGCCTGTATACTGGTAGCTAATATGAAGATCACATCAAAAACCGTAATAGTGCTCCTCGGCATTGCCTCAGTTGTGAGCGTAGCAGCCGGCATGTACCTACTCATGAACCCTTGGAATCTGACAACCCAACAGCAAGGTCTCATAGGCGTAACGAGTTTGATTATTGCCATTCTGATGGCAGGATTCCCTAAGCGAACCTGGGCAGGCATCCTCGGACTCATTATATTTGGATTTTATCAACTTGGGAGGTCGAGCGGTAAAATAGAACACCCCTTCTTTCGTTATCTAGTTGGTTTGCCATTAATTGGACTAGGCCTATTCGGTCTATATAAAATAATTGAAGTCGTATTTCCCGACTCAGAAGCGAGATAGTAATGCCACAACGAATTTTGAAAAAACGTGATTCAGTAAGTGTCGATGATTATTTGTATCATCTTTTGCTGGGATCTGTAGTCGGAGTTCTATCATTCGGAACGGTATTCTTTCATCACATAGAACATTGGAGCTATCTGAACAGCTACTATTTTAGCGTCGTTACACTGGCCACAGTAGGCTACGGAGATCTTACGCCCACCACGTCATTGGGTAGGTTCGTAGCAACAATATATATCTTTGTAGGGGTTGGAATCATTGCCGTGTTCGTTCAAGGTGTTGTTCGTAAACGGAGCAAGAAACTAGTTGAATCAGCCAAAAAAAATACCAAGTGATATTCACTTGGTATTTAGCATCCTATCGTCTTGTTAGAGACCGAGGATCTGTTTTTTCTTGGCGTCAAATTCTTCTTGAGTTAGGATTCCTTGTTCTTTGAGTTGCCCAAGCTGTTGGAGCTCGTTAATTTCATCCTGACTTGTCATACCTGACGGTACTGCTGCTTGTGGAGCAGGTGCTGGTGCAGCTTCTGTCTCTTGAGCCTGCCATTTTTGTGCTTGGCGACGACTCACGTTGTTTGATACGTGTGTTGCTGTTCCGGCTATGACTGCAGTTCGAGCCATTCCGCGTAATAATCCTGGCATTTTATGCTTCTCCTTCTTCGTTTAGTTCATTCGCAGCATCTGGGTGGATGCGTCCTTCGGCGAGTAGTACTCCATTGGCATCGATCAGGGCTTTCTTAAGTGGTAATGCCCAGAGGTGTTCAATCACTAGGAGTCCGGCAGAGCTATTATTCTCTAATATTTCTGCTACTTCATCGATGTCATCGCTATCAACACCATTTGGGTCAACACTATATTTTTCGGCAAAAGTCGTAATAACCTGGTCGCCTGAGTCAGCAATGTCTACGGAAACAACAGTTCCCTCAGAATCTTTTGTAATAAAACTTAAAGCTACTAGCTTAATAACATTGGAATCAATCGCACTCTCGAGGCTCGAAAGGATGCTCCCATCAACGCTATTAATGCCGCCTTTCCAGCTCAGTCGATTTGGAAAGTATTAGCTGATGTGACCTCATTGTCGGTTGGTATGGGACTAGTGTCACTGCTTATTATGGTGGCCTTTATGGTACTAGCTGTCATCCTGATGATCTACTATGTTGTTCGCCTGGTCACACTCTACATTGGGGCAGTATTGGCACCACTGGTGGTGCTTATTTGGCTTCTACCCAGCTTTAAGGATTTTGCCGCCACGGCCGTGAAAACCTATGTCACCACCATCTTTGTATTATTTGTGCACGTCATTATCTTGATGCTAGCGGCGTCAATCTTAGGTGGCATGGTCAACGCCAGTGCAGATAAGTCGCTGAATCCGTTAATGGCAACAGTTGTTGGTTGTGCCACCTTGGTTGCCTTACTCCGCACCCAAGGACTGATGAACCAACTAGCTTACGTCAGTATGGGGCCGAAGGCCATGAGAAAGCTCGGGTCACAGTTTATGACCAGTGTCAGCTACATGACCAAACAAGCTAAAACCGTCACTACCAAACGAACACCCGTAAAGGAGGAAGCATGAAAACAACAACCGTACCAGCTCAAGTTACTACCGTTGAAGATAAGATTGCCGGTAATCTTAATGCTAGCCAGTTATTCCTGCTAGCCATGAGCTTGTTTAGTGGTTTTGGCTTGTATCTACTATTTCCACCCTCCATGAAAATCACCATCCCTAAAGTGCTGCTCTGTAGTCTGGCGATGCTATTCTTTGCCAGTCTCGCGATCCGAATTCGTGGTCAGATTCTGGCTCGCTGGCTGGTGGTTATTGTTCGCTACAATCTGCGTCCCAGCCTGTATGTCTATAACAAGAACGATTTGTACCTGCGTGACGTTCCAGTTGCAACTGAAGATGTCACCGAAACCAGTGAAAAGAAGGCACATAATCCACTGGTCACCATACCAGATGTGAGTATTCCTGTTACTAGGTTGGTTGAACTGGAACACTCGCTAAGCGATCCGAGAAGTGCCTTGGCTTTTGAAACCAATAAGAAAGGGGGTCTCGATGTTAGGATTACGGAAATCAAATAGCAAACTTAGTTCTCGGCGACAAATCGCCATTAAAGGTGCTCGTGATGGAGTTTTGTTGCTACCAAATAACAACTACCGCTTAGTCTTATCTATATCGTCTGTTAACTTTGAACTCAAAAGTGAAGCTGAACAAGACGCCCTGATCGATACCTACCAAAGCTTTTTAAACTCACTGGGTTGTGATATTCAGATCTTAGTTAGGATTCGTGAAATGGATATGGACAAGTACATTGCCGAGTTTAATAATCGTGTGAAACGAGAAAAGCAAAAGATCTATAAAGAGCAACTCAGGAACTACACTCGATTTGTGAAATCCCTGATTAACGCTAACAAGATTTTGTCACGGCAGTTTTACGTGGTCATTCCCAATATGGTTCGGGATAACGACTTTGAAGCCGTCCGCGAAGAACTGAATCTCAATGCCGATATTGTCGCCAAAGGGTTATCGCGGATGGAGCAATAATTATCTTAAAACGAAGAGCCGTTCACTATTCAGCTAAGAGGTAGAGTATAACCACAAAAAAAGATTCTTTGCTATGTAGCTAGGTTTTATATCTCTTTTCAATATATGAAGCATACGCTTATTTATCAAACTATTTACGTAAGTAGTTTTCATTTGTTGATGGTATTGGCTATTGTGACGAAGCCGTAGGGTGAGTTTTGAGTTCCAATCTAGCCCTACTGGAGTTTGATACTCATTAGACAAATCGAGAAAAAAGATTTACACGAGGCAAGTCTTTTTTATAGAGGGATCAACGTAATTTGTGAGTGCTTTTTTATGCGGTTGCTTGTCACGTAATTATGCCAATAACGCTAAAGTTTTGTTATACTTATACACAATGATACGAAAAACCACTGTTTGGTTACGTTCGGCTTGGCATAAACCGCGGTCACGTTTTTTACTTATTATTGCCGTGTTTGCCGTAATTGGGTCGGCCATCTTGTTTACTTCTCATGCGGCTACCTTTTCTATCCCACTAGAACCAGAGTTGGGTACCTTTTCTGGCAATGTGACGCCCGGCCATGATGACGGAGCTTCGGGTAGCAATAATAATTATATAAGTTTTGGTAACGGCACCACATCAACAACCTGGACCTGGCCAGCAACGTTACAGAATACTGGCCCGTCCGCGGGTACAACCTTTACCACGATGGCGCAACGTGACTTTACATCTGCCGATAACGGCAAAACTTTTGACGGTATTCAGATTAATGCAACTGACCCACGCGGCATTTATATTACGGCCAGTAATATTACGTTTAAGAATTGTAAGATTATGTATACTGCTACAGCTACTTCTAACAATGGTTTTATCTACATCGGTGATGGTTCGACCACCAATGCCCCAAAGAACGTAAACTTTGATCACTGTATTATTGATGATGGTAATCGTTTTGAATATAACATTCGGGCTCGTTACGGACAGTTTAATATTCAATACTCCCAGGTTCGGGGTGGTTCACATAATATTGATGCCTTTGGTGATGTTGACGCTGGCGGAACCATTAATATTTATCGTAATTACATATATGACTATGATGATAAGCCGTACCACTCAACTGATCGCTACGGAGGTCACGCAGCGGTAGTATACTTCTCGAGTAATAATGGTACCGTCAACATTGAAGACAATACTATTATTGGTAATCGTTGGGAAGCTTGCACATCGGGTGGCTTCTCTAATGGACCAGGTGCCGGTTGCCGTGATAATTCGAGCTCACCACCATTTAATGGTACTGGTTCAGTCGTAGTCTATGCCGACGAAGATAGCTATCCTGATAAAACCTATGTCGTAAAACATAACCAAATATCTGGCAGTAGCTACTATCCGGTTCGTTTCTACGGCGGATCATCGGGTATCCAGTCTGTTCAGATCCTCAATAACGTGTACACTGCTCAGTCTGGTTATCCGAAGTTTAGCCTCGAGGGAAATATTTATACCCTTGATTCGGGCGTCAAAAGTCGTACTATTAGTGGTAACTCTTGGGGAACCGACACGACATGTTACGCGACACCTTCGGCTTGCCCGGGCAACCCAAACTCAGCAAACTAACACACGATGATTCTGGTTTGTGTAGCAATAAACTATGCTATGCTTATGGCATAAGTGGTTTAATTTCTTAACGAATCTTTCGTATGTATAAAAAATATCAACAATTTGCGAGCCAGAAGTTTAAGTGGGTAAAAAAACATGCTCGGGAAACCATTATTATAGCCGTAGTTATATGCGGAGTGGTTGGTCTTTCAGCGAGCCAAGCAGCAACATTCTCGGTTTCTCTGCAGCCCGAGGATGGAACCCGATCTTCTGCTGCTAATATCGGTGATGACGTGACGGCTTCGGGCGGTAAATACATACTTTTTGGGGCTAATGTCAGAACTCAGTGTGCAAGTGGCGGCACATATCTATGGAGCCACCTAGAAGTCTGCGGCTGGCCGGGCCCAACCAATACTGGTCCGGATTTGAGCCAGTGTGGTGGTTTGCTAACGGCTAACAGCGGTAGTTTATCAAGAACCATCAACGTAAGTACAAATAACACTGTCATAAGTTGTCAAAACATTTCTGGTTGCATACGTATTACTGGCACAGGCGTGACTGTCAAAAATTCAAAGATTACTTGTAATACTGGCTTGGTTGGGACGGCCGCTAATGGTAAAGGCTCAATTTATATTGAAGATGGAGCAAGCGCTACGATATCTAATGTTGAAATTGATGGTAATAAAGGAGTCCATGCTTGTGTATGGCACCAGGGTACAAGCATGACGGTAACAGCTATCAACTGTTACGGCGCAGATGATGGTATATTTAGCTGGGCTGACACGAGTTACTCTCAAACTACCGGCGACAACTTTACAATTAAAGACAGTTACTTCCACGACTTCACGAATAAAACTTCCAACGGGCATATCGATGGCTACCAGACAGAGGGTGCTGGTAATGGGCTCATTGATCACAATACATTTTACATGACTTCTGATGATAGTAACTATACTGATTCAGCGATAGTAATTTGGAATAGTCTTCGTTCTAGCCACGATATAACAGTTCAAAATAATTTGATAGCTGGTGGAGGAAATGCCATTTATGCTCAGGATTATAATCCATCTGACACCACTGCAAGTGGTGGGTATAGTGTGACGAACATTACTTTTACTAATAACTCTTTTAGCACTATCTTTAACCCCTGTATAGGCTTTGGTCCTGGTTGGGACGGGGCTGTTTGGTTCACGCGTTCGAACTGGTCACCATATCAAGGTGGCCCAACTGATGGCTGGCGTCGCAGCGGCAACAAAGTGCTTGAAACCGGTGAGAACATCGATAACAGTAACCCGCATTTTTCAAATGGGTCCCTTTGTAGTTGAGTATAATATTATTCATTGGGGCACGTAGTCTGGGTTCCTTCTGTGCGATAGTGATTTTTCTGCAGATTGGCTGCTGGTATGTATAGCATTTATGGCTGGCC
>CAYJDY010000045.1:0-6418 GCA_964369045.1 uncultured Candidatus Saccharibacteria bacterium | reverse complement strand
ACTTAAGGAGCGTACAAGAGCTTCTGGGGCACGCTAACGTTGCAACCACGCAAGTGTATACGCATATCACCAACCCTAAGCTCAAAGAAGTTCACCAGAAATTTCACTCCGATAACCAAAAATAGCCCCAAAGGGGCTATTTTTTAAGATATTGTATGAGCTCTTAAACGTTCGTGTCGTTTGCACAACTATTCCGACCGGCAGCATCGTTTTGATCCTTGGTGCCGGATGATGAATCCCAGCGGTAATCTGGTGCGCCACGATAGTCTCGATAGATACGCATGTTCTTACAAACGTTACTGCCGGAAAACAGGGCATTATCGAACACGCCATCATAGATAGTCGGCGTAAGTTGTTTTTTAGCCAGCACACGACGGAAGTAGTTACCGGAACGAGCCGTTACATCAATCGTGGCGTTCCCATCTGGCATATAGACCGGATTACCGCTGGCATCAAAGAATCGAATGCGATAACTAGCAGCGCTATAGCGTGGACGAATACGCAGCATCATAGTAGTACTATCAAAGCCACCCTCAGTGCCATCGTAAAACTTGTTAGTAGTGCCGTCGTTAATCTCGGTCTTTACTAGATTAGCCAGATCATATTTAGTGCCGGCAAGGTCCGGCATACCACAGCTATATTCATTAGATCCACCGGCAACACACTTTGTAGTTACATTACTTTTCAGGGTATTAGCTCCCACTTCTCCTACATCTGTGGTACTAACGCTAGGGTAACCATCAGTATTCCACGGAGAAAAGTCCGAGTACGTACAGGTAGCACCAACACAGGCCGGAGAAGCAATCACTGTGCGCACCGGCATAATGCCATTTAAATTACCCTTATTTATAGAATCAGTCTTGACCTGAACAACGTCACCACTACCAGTAGCTTGCAGCCAAGTAGAAGTAATCTCCAAGGCAGCAGCTCCGTTCCAAGGGTCTGAAACCCCTGGATTGTAGACTGGTAACCAACTAGACACCTTATCATTAATTACGGGTGTTGCCGAGTCGGCAGCGTCACGTGGATTATTCCATTCGATCGTCATATAGCGCGGCTGGGCATAATTCGCATCTTCTTCTTTAGTTTCTCGACCACGAGCAAGATTAAGGTTGAGACTTTCATCTACATCCAGGCGACCAGTTAGCTCAGCCGCCGTTGTCGTGATAGTGCGACAGGTCCAGGCCACATCTGGGTTATTGGAGCCACTAGACGTAACTGGGACCTCACTTCCACCATTGAGCTCGTTACAATTTTCCTCACGCACACGAGGATCATCAGCTAAACGGCGAACAGCATCCTCAACTCCCGCCTCTGCAGCATACAGCGCGCGGTTGGCGTTGTCCGCGTTAATTGACTGCCGGATTTCACGAGTAGCGATTGTTGTAATACCAACAAAAAGCACTACCAGAATTGCAGATACCGCAATTGTAGTAATGAGAGCGGCAGACCCCTGGTGTCGACGTCGCCAAATTTTCCTCACTTTGTAAACCATAACTGTTATTATGCTACCCTCTTATGCTTTGCATTGCAATATTTTTACTCTCGCGTCACTACAATTGACTGCAACATAGTACCCGCCCCAAACTGATCGGTTGCGGTCGAGAAGCCCGGCATAGTTGGTGCGCTTACCCCACGAAATACACCGACTCTCACCTGCCAAACAACTGGACCCACACCGCCAGATCCAGAAACTTGCTCAATTACGAGAGGGCGTGCGGTAGATGGAAATGGGCCTAACGGTGCTTTTTTATCACTCCATACATCAGAGCTCGTAACTAAAACAGCAGCACTATAATCGGTGCACGGAGTCTGTCCCACAGTTTTAGCAACAGCAGATCGAACAAGTACATACTGTTGCTTATCTGAAATGTATTTAATACCGTAGCCAACTAATTGGCCACTCACATTCAAGCAATAGGGGTCCAGAATATCCTGACCCCCCATAAGTATAGCCGGTAAAATATTACGTGTTTGTCGCAGATCTCGAGTAAGAGTATCCATCGCCTTACGGGTCTCTTCCTGGGTACGGGTCAAACTTTGAGCTTTGTTGTAAATCCCAAATATCCCAATAAAACCAATCAAAGCAATCGTCACAATCATGGTATAAAAAGCAATCGAAAACGTCAGTTCAATTAAAGTATACCCTTTACGTATTTTTCTCAGCCCTATCATTACCGCGGCTCCGTAATTATTGTGCTTGCAGCTAAATTACTCGCAATGCCGTTCGTGTCAGTCCAGGTAATTTCTGCAATTAAATTTACTGCTGTCACACTATCATTGCCAGGCGCAGGAGCCCCTGCATTCGGGGTATCATTATTTGCCTCATAATACTCAGACGGGCGGATCTTTAGGGTAAAGGTAGTATTATCCGGCACGCTTGTATTTGAGCCAACTGATTTTAAGTTCGTATCGTCGCCCGAAACCAAACTAAACTTACATGGCTCAGAGCCTGACGGACACACGAAACTGTTATCTATGGCAGCGCTATTTTTATCAAGTAGCACCATGTGGAATGAGCCGCCGGAATTTGCTAACTCGTCTACAAAATTTCCCCAAATAAAATCGCTACTCTCGCGATACGCTTTCACCGCCTCTATGGACTGCTGCACCAGATATTGCCCCTGCGTGCGCTGATTTGATGATGTCGCTGTGCGCCAAGCACTTAATGAAGCGGCATAAGCGAGAGTTAAGACTGTCGATATAATTGCAAAGGCAAATATGATTTCGATAAGCGTCATTCCCTTAGTAACTCGTAGTCGTTTCATGCTACCTGGTCACCAATGTTGTGGTGCCATCCACTAGATTAAAATTAATCTCCGCAGTAAAACGCGGCTCAGCTGGGACGCCAGCCTTTCGTTCAACACTTCCAAACCGCCACAGCACTGCACATGGCTGGCTATTCAGGCGTCCTTGAGACTCTATTAAGTTACTTGGGTCTGGAGAGGGATTATATTGATACGATGAGTCATCATAATTACCTCTCCAGGCTGGGTTTTTGATAATGGGCAGGCCAGAAGAAGACCAATATGGTCGAGAGCGTGGCACACCAGATACGGTGGCTGGCTCTATCTCAACCGTCCCAGCTGGATTATTAAATGCATTATAGCCACCTGTTGTGCGTCTAAAAACTAGCAGGGTCTCGCTGCCCGCAGCAGTAATATTAGCCTCTCCGGCCGCAACAGGATCAGAAGACTTATGCGGCAGATTGCGATACCCGTTAAGCGACGCAGGAGCGGAACATGTGACATTGGGTCCAGTTGGCGGGAAGACCTTATAGCCTTCAAAACGTACATTTGCAGGTAATTCTACGGTACGCGGAGAAGGCACTCCATAATCATCGATAGTTTCCGCTTGAGGCGGTGTCCCTACCGCTTTATTCTTCTTTAAATACCAAATTTTCAGCTGTGGAGACCCCGTCCCTGCAGGGCTCACCTGCATAGATACTGCTGTACCATACACCTCTTCTCCACTTGCTATCACACATCCAGCTCTATCTAGTTGGTTGCATGGAGATAAAGGACTTTTATCATAGCCAGGTACAATACTCGTAGTGTTTTCGCTTTGCACTTCACGTATTCGCGATTCTAGCTGACGCATTTGGTCATAAAAATCACTGTTTTTACGAGTATCAAACCACACCAATGCACCGCCAATCATCATACTGGAAATTCCCAGCACCATAATAACTTCAACCAAGGAAACTCCCTGTCGTGTTCGAATTATGTGTTTTTTAACTAAAATCTTTTCCACTGTCTGGCTATAAAACCCTTATGTTGAATCATCATAAGTATACCACTTATGTCACCCTAGACGAATATCCCCAAATACCAATTTAATAGCGCTTCTCCGAAGAAGAGGCCAGTAAACAAGCCAATAATCAAAAAAGGCCCAAAAGCAATCGTGCTCTTGCGATTTTTACGGTGTATCGCGATTAGTATCAACCCTATAATTGCCCCTAAATTAAAGGCCACAAAAATCGCCACAACTAACTGCACACCTGTAAGCACTAGTCCCATTATCGCTGCGAGCCAAATATCGCCATCCCCTATCCAGCCACCTCCCGAGGCATACCAAATAAGAAAAAAGATGCCGGCAAACAACGCCGCTGCAATGAGTTTTGGCCAGAGCGCACTCAGCGTACCAATATCTAGCGTAGATAGCACCGCGAGCACAAAAGCCAGAATCGTTGCCGGCACCACAAAAGCATCCGGTAAAAGCATCCAACGAGCATCATACACCAAGGCAGCAAGAAGCAGTGAGCTAAGTGCAAACCAAATAAGAAGCTGCACCCACTCGAAAGTACCGACGGGCGTAAAAAATACAAATAGCCCAACCCATAAAAGCGCGTTAGCTAACTCGACAGCCGGGTACTGCCAAGAAATTGGCTTATGGCACGTGCGGCATTTCCCGCGCAAACCAAGCCACGACAAAACAGGAAACAGCTCATACCATTTAAGTGTTGTCTTGCACTGGGGGCACATGCTCCGACCCTTAGCAATAGGTCGGTTCGTATGCACACGCCACATCCACGCATTAAGAAACGAGCCAACTAACAGTCCATAAATGGCAACCATTATTGCAATAAAAAATGTCAATTCACTCATCATCTCTCATATTATATGGGAAAGCATAACTAATAACCAAAAAGCCCCCGCAGGGGCTTGTTTGGTAAGCTGTAAAGCTAGTCTCAGTTTGAAGCTACGTACCAAACGCCGCCAGAGCCAGCCGACTCAGTGCAAACCTGGGCATAGTCTTTACCACTAGTGGAGCCTACTTCTATAGTAGTGCCAACCGTACAGCCAGTTGTACCAGATGCTTGTGCCGTACTTGCAGCAGCAACTGTATAGGTTGTCGATCCAACATTCATGTTATTAACATATGATGCATAGTTAGTAACAAAGTCATTAGAGCCCGAACCACTGAATGTTAATGTACCGTTGTTGTTGCCGCGAGCGGTAGCCATTCCAGCTAGCACACGAGCAGCAAGCTGCTGGCGAGCATCATTACGCTGACCACGCTGAGCACCGGTAACCGCAAAGAACACTACAACCATAATCAAGGCAGCAATCGCTAATACAATTACAACTTCGATCAAGGTGAACCCTTTTTTCATTTTGCTATTTGTCATAAAGACCTCCTTATAATATTCGCGCTGGATATAACGCTTATGCTTATAATATCAGACAGTCGCCACTAGTCAACCACTACTGACCAGTACTTGTACTGGTTGTGCCACCACCACTCAAATCTTGACCCACAAGACCATAAACCGGATACAAGATACCCACAATCATGAGCATAACCATACCACCCATAAAAACAATCAGTACCGGCTCAATGATTGTAGAGATATTCTTCACCGCCTGATCAACCTCGTTCTCATAAAAAGATGCTAAGCGATCCAACATATCGCTCATGGTTCCAGAATCTTCACCTACCTTAATCATCTGTCCAACTAGAGGCAAAAAGTACTCTGTCTTCTGAAGCGCTTCAGATAGTGCTCTACCAGATTTAACCTCTTCGGCCATAACTTCTACTTCGGCCTTCAATATTTCGTTGTTTAAGCTCTCCGAGACCAGCTTAAGAGACTCCAGAATAGGGATACCACTTGCCACCAGACTACCAAGTGTACGTGCATAACGCGCCATATACATCTTTAAGAAAAGTTGGTTGAATGGTGGCATAGTGAGCTTTATCCGTGCAATATTACGCTTTCCAGCGGAGGTTTTAAGATATGACATAGCCCCATACACAGCTGCGGCAACAGCTGGAAATGTTATAAACCACCACTTAGTTATAAGTGTAGAAAGAAACATAAGCGCCTGCGTAATAAATGGGAGAGGTTTACCAAAACTCTTGTACAATTCGGCAATCTGTGGCACCACGCTCGTCATCATGAAGCCCATAACGAGAAGGATTACTACCAACACAATTGCCGGATAAATCAGCGCACCCCGAACCTTTGAGGCAATCTCCGCCTCCTTTTCTAGCTGATTAGCTAGCCTCTCCAGAGTCACCTCTAGGTTACCACTTGCTTCACCAGCCTGAACCATAGATACATAGATAGTATTAAAGCTCTCAGGGTATTCTTCCAGTGCTTGCGAAAGCTGTGTTCCTCCTTCAACCGCCTTAGTAAGCTTGAAAATAACCGCCTTCATGCGCTTATCATCTACCTGACCCATCGAAGAATTCAGTGCAGAAGCAACAGGTAAACCTGCCTTAATGAGGGTCGCAAGCTGCCTAGTGAAGACGACCTTATGCTTCATCTTCACTTTGCCGGATGTACTAGTAGTAGAAAAAGCCGAGGCTTTCTTTGGCTTCATCTCCAACGGATAGAGATCCTGCTTCAAAAGCAGCTTCCCGGCAGCCATTTCATTATCGGCCTGAATCGACCCGACGATGATACGTCCGGTAG
>CAYJDY010000044.1:0-6425 GCA_964369045.1 uncultured Candidatus Saccharibacteria bacterium | reverse complement strand
CCCACCATATATCCAAGATCATTGTTTTTGTCAATAAAAAGTCTATTCAGCCCTGTTGCTGCAGCTAGTTTTGGGGTTCCAAGCTTTATTTCTGTGAATGTTGGCGCCTTGTCGAATAAAACCCCAAAATAGCTAGCTCGAGCAATAGGGTTCATCTGTTGCAAGAGCAGATATTCGAGGTGTTCCAAAAAGTATTTCACGTATTTCATTATTACCTCCATATTGAATGATTTTGGTTCGCTTTGCTGTTGTTTCTGAGTGGTTAATTTATTAATCTCTGCTTCAGTTTTGAGTAGTACCTCCTCCATGTATTTAAATGTTATCTCACTGCTAACGAAACTCATGTTCTTAGCCGTTGTAGCTACTTGTGACTTGAGTTCGATAACGCGTTGGTCTATAAGGCTAACATCTTGTTGGGAGGCAGTATTGCGGCGTTCCCATTCGTTCATAACGATCTTGATAAGATTATCGATATACTGAGACGATATACGAATTCCTTTAACGTATGAGGTTATGGTTTCTTCGAATTCTTTTTTAGATACCCTGAAGTAGTGTCCACGATGACAGCAATGGTAAGCAGGGTAGTATTTTCCTAGTTTGCCGCGTGAAGCACTGCCATAGAGCGGCTTTTCACAGTGAGGGCACATAACGTGTTTCTTGTAGGGAAAATCGATGTTACGTACACCTTTATTGACTTGCCAAGTTGGTGGTTGCTTCTTAGTTATAGTAATGACACCGTTTTTATCTGAAATGCAAATCTTCCCACGATTAGCTCGGTTATATAGTTCAACTGATATTAGACCATCGAACTTACATTTGATTGGTTTTTTATTTGTCCATTTCTCGTCGTTAATACCGGCGTATATAGGGTTTGCAAGAGTATACAGTAGAACTTTTAAGGAAAGTGGCTTACCGCCGCGACTACCGATAATCTTGGTTCTATCTTGCTTATCCCGCACCGTCTGAATACGTGTTTTAAAACCCATATTATTGACTTTCTCAACGATTTCCTGATCAGAAAATGTTCCCTGATCACGCATTTCAAACATCTTTTTAACCCAGCGTGACTCAATTTTATGCGGCTCAAGTATGAAGCGTTTTCCGTTCGGGGTATCGATTTTAGTAGCTGTAAATCCAAACGGCGCTTCGCGTATCCAATAGCCCATACGGACATAACGGATTTCGGCGCCTATCATGCGACTTAGAATATCTCGAACCTCATCTTTGGCACGTTCAGCCTCGAGTAACTCGGTTTTCCGAGAAGGGTAGTATTCGCTCCAGCCAAACTTAACACCTAAGTGCTCCAGGGTGTTCACGCGGGTGTTGTTGATAACCCCATATATATCTTCGAGCTCAATATTATGTGGCTCGAGCTGTTTCTTTAGTAAATCATACGTAGTCGAACCGCCCCGAGTAAAACGGTCGATTGATTTAACCAACACGACATCAATGTTATTGTTTGGATCAATTGCATAGTTGATAACATTCTGCATTGGTTGATCTTCTTTTGATGCCGACTCCATATAGGTTAGAGTTTCGACAATATCTATATTATGAGAAGGGGCATACTGTAGACCCTGCTCGATTTGAGCCTCGGGTGAGTCACCTTCAATACCTTGGCCCTGTGACGATACACGAACGGCCAGAACACCGTTACGAGCTCTTAGTTGGTTATGCACTTCATCTCCTGTTCGGGTATTTTTTCAAGATCTTGGTTATTCTGCTGATCATAGGCAATACGGTCAATGATTAGGTTAGCGATTAGTTGCAGGCGCTGTTCAGTATTAAGCTCACAAGTTGGTGGACGCTCGTTTGTCTGCTTGTTCTCGCTACCCTTTGTTCTAGTCATTTAACCCTCTATAGCTATATCTTTATAAGGATAGTATACTATCTATAAATAGATAAATGCAAATCATTTTAGTATGTTTTACGTAAATCACGTGTATAACTTATATTCATATCTGTTATTATATAAACATTTCTGTACCTAATGCTTTACTATAATAATAAGGATACATAATATAATATCTACTCGACACTTCAGCCATGCCTAAATCATCACAACCACTCAATACCAAACAAACCGAGATACTACTAATACTCTACAAATTTCGTTATGCAACAAGAGAACTAATTGTCGCTTACCAGGAACTAGCTTCAAGCACCTATACTCAATACCGTCTAGTTAATCTTATGAAGCAAGGCTACATCGGTAGAAGATATAGTGGTAAGGATAAAATTGCTGGTAAACCAGCTAGGTATCATCTTGAATCAAGAGGCATAAGGTTCCTATTGGCTAACCCTATTACTGAACAATTTGGGCTGAATCCTAACATACTCAACCTAGCCTATAAAGATAAAACCGCTCATGAGTCATTTATCGATCAATGCTTAAGTCTATTTAAGTTATATTTGGTCTATAGCAAACTTTATATCAATAACCTTGATTTCTTCTCTAAGAGCGAAATAGCCGAATTTGATTACTTCTTGCACCCGCCACCGAGTGCATTTATGACGTTTAGCGGTAAATACAACGACAAGCCAGATTGCGTTCTTGAGTTAGTGGACAGCAACAAACCGTACTTCACGGTTAGGCGCCGAGTTAACCAATATTTAAAACAGTACGAAAACAACAGTTGGCAGAACAGAACCAGTACTGATTATCCAGATTTACTATTTATTGTAGATAGTACAAGCCTTGAACGACGCTTGCAAAAAACGATTGCGTTTAGCCTCAGGAGCCGGGAGCTTACTAAACTCCAGATATACACAACTAGCTATGAATCAGTTCTGAAGCTAACAAGCCCAAACGATGTTAGCTATAACGATATACTGGCGCCTTATAATTAATTTTGTATCACGAGGAGCAGTTTAGCGTCCTGCTCAGGACGAGTAACTAGTCTCGGTTATTCTCTATAACCTCAACCCAGTTAATACGATGAAACGCAGTACTAAGCAAATCTGCCCACATACTCGCATCACCAGCTTCGTCAGCTAGTTGTTCACGTAACTGTCGCTCAAGCCAGTCAGCTCTAACAAAGTCACTATCTCCAGCTCTTAGTGCTTCTAGTAGTAAGCTATAGCTTGCCTGATCATTGGTTAGCCATAGACTAGCTAACCAAGTTTCTCTATTGCTCCAACCGTTATAGGTTGCGTTTAATGTTGATGACATTTGTTCCTCCTTTACTTTTTGTAACGGAGGTTAAGCACTAGGCCGCATGGCAAAGCTGTCAAGGTGGAGATTCCCTAGAAAATACACTAAACAAAGACAATCATTCTATTTTCCTGGCGAATACTACCTTGATAGTTTTGCTCGGTCAGTACACTAAGGAACCTACGGAAAGTAAAATAATCGTTCAAAATAGCGCAAGACGATTTTCAAAACATTGGCGATAAAGCTATAATGTGACTGTGAAAAGCTCTGATAAAAATATTGCCTATATAGACGGTCAGAATCTTTACATGGGCACTAGCAAAAGTAGCCCTAGGTGGAGAGTCGACCTGACACGTTTTCGGGTGTATTTGACGGAAAAATATCACGTAATGGATGCGTACTACTACCTCGGATTTGTACAGAATGGTGAGGAGTACGATAGGCTTTATGAATCAATCCAAAAAGCTGGTTTTATACTCGTGTTCCGAGAACATAACAGTGCCATGTTGGGCACTAAAAAAGGTAACGTAGATTCGGACATAATCTTTAACACTATGAAACGTCTATATCTGAAAGAGTCCTTTGATAAAATTGTACTTGTTTCAGGCGATGGAGACTATAAGATGCTGGTAGACTTTCTAATCAAAGAAAACCGCTTTGAAAAGATATTATTTCCCAACAAGAAGTATGCATCATCACTTTATAAATCAATATCACGTCAGTACTTTGCGTACCTTAGCGATGAAGCGGTCAAAAAGAAAATAAGCCCCAAAAAGAAAAGAGAGCCTTAGGCATCTAACCGTTCGGGGCTCTTTTCGTCTTAATACTTTAAGTATAGCAATAGTTGCAGATAATGTCAATAGATTGTATAAAGGCCTTGCTGGTCGGTACTGTCTAATTTATTTTAAAGTTCGTTATCACAGTTAATGAAGTAATCTACCAGAATTAGCATTATTTGTAGTCAAAAAATGAACCTGGTAGTTTTGCTCGGTCAGTACACTGAAGAACCTACGGAAAGTAAAGCCACTTATCTCGTATTATTTCTTACACAGTGACTCTTTTCATGCCATAGGTAGAGTAACCTATTTACTATCCGACCAGAGCAGGATAGGTAACTTCTATTACTCATCTGATGCGGATGACTTGACTCAAGTTATCGGGGGGGGGGTAATATTAAGCTTAAGGTTTTATTTAAAAGTTGATAGGGAGTATTTAATGTTCAAAACATACACTACAAAGCTAAGCATATTCGGGCTAGCTTTAATAACTAGTACAATTACTGGCCTAGTGTTAATGCACGGCACTGCTTTAGCCGCCCCAGCTACTTTCACTGTAACCAATACCAATGACACAGGAGCCGGTAGTCTAAGACAAGCTATAGATGATGCCAACAACAACGCCAATCCATCAGATATGGATATAATTGATTTTAATATAGCAGGGAGTGGCGTTCATAAGATTACGCTAGCCAGCGATTTGCCATATATTAACGAGAAGGTAACAATTGATGGCTATACGCAAACCGGCGCAACTGCAAACACAACTGTCAGCCCACTGCCAATGGACTCTGTTATTAAAATTGAGGTAGATGGTGATGGAGTTACGAGTACTATTTTTGAAACTACTGCCGACAATGTGACCATAAAAGGCATGTCTTTGTTTGGTGCTACTAATTCCAATATTTATATCAACAGTGATAATGTAAATGTTCTTGGCAATTATCTAGGTGTTGATGCAGGAGGCTTATCGATGCCAAATGAAGGAAGTAACACAGTAGATACAGTAGGTGTTCAGACACATGGAGATAACGGAAGTGTCGGCGGCACGAACCCAGCTGATCGTAATATTCTAGCAGGTACCAAAATTGATGATCCTGGTTCTTCGGCTGGTGTGGCAGACTCTGGAAGCTCTACTATTATATATGGAAATTACATAGGCCTTGGCAGAGATGGCGTAACTGACCTCGGTTCAACCCTGGGTGTTCTTTTAGGAAGCCCTACTGGTGCTCAGGTTGGAGGAGCGGGCACAGGTATGAGCAATGTAATTTCAGGCAACTCTTTTACGGGTATATTTAGCACAAGCATTGGAAATATTATACAAGGCAACTACGTAGGTACTGACTATACTGGCAATACGAACAATAGTATAAGTAACGAGGGTGTGGGTATTGCAATCACGCTTGGAAGTTTGGAAAATCTTATTGGTGGTACAAACATCAATGAGGGCAATACAATTAAAGGTGTCAGCGGGGTAGGCGTAGGCATCTTTTCTATAGATATGAGTGATATCCCATACATATATAATCCTTCAAAAAACGCTATTCTCAGTAACACGATAAGCGAAATTCGCGAATTTAAATATTATAATGGAGACTTTGGTACGACTGACTTAGCTATAGATCAGCTGGTGGGTGTGAACGAGCAGCCGGGCGGTGGTGCACCAGAGTATTTTACCCACCAAGGTCCAACACCCAATGATACCGGTGACACAGACGATGGGCCAAACGGTTTCATCAACACACCAGTTCTGAAATCTGCACAACAAGTTGGTAGTCAATTAACCATTACCTACGACCTAGACGCAGTAGATTCACCTAGCAATAACTATAGAGTAGAGTTCTTTGCCAACAATAATTCGACCATCTTCGGTGCCGGTCCAGCCGAAACTTACCTTGGAGCTGCTGCAGGTGTATCGCCTGGTACTAATAAAACTGTTACACTAACAGTTTCGGGCAACCAAACCTATAAAGCTCTTAGCTCAACAACTACAGCCATAGACGACGATACCAGCTCTGGCTTCGGCTCCACCAGCGAGCTATCTAAAAACATCAGCATTGGTTCAGCAACCGACTTTGACGCTGATGGTATTTCTGATGCTATAGAAGACGCAGCACCAAATGGTGGCGATGCTAACAATGATGGTATACCCGACAGGCTTCAGTCAACTGTCAGTAGCTTTCCAGACTATGATGGTGCTCATTACATAACTCTTGCAACTGAAGGATGTTCGGAGAACGGTACCGTTAGCTCACTAAGCTACCTTAACTTCACGGTCTTAGATAATGGCTATAGTTATCCTCATGGTCTAATAGACTTTAAGCTTAACTGTAGTAGGGGTGACACGGTTCAAGTAACAATGTATACCCATGATCCTGGTTCACAAACAGACTTCTTACCACGTAAATACAATAACAATACCAAAACCTTTGGTGATGTACCTGGAGCTACCCTAACTACTGAGGCTATAGGTGGCAACAGTGCCCTAAAACTTC
>CAYJDY010000043.1:0-6770 GCA_964369045.1 uncultured Candidatus Saccharibacteria bacterium | reverse complement strand
GATTTTGGCTAGTAACCATATTTCTGTTGGTTGATCACGACCCCAAGGAAACGCTAAAAATCCCATGACAATAATCACCGGGAATAACGGGATTGCGAGTACCCACAAATCTTTTGTTATAAAAATAAAACTTAGGTAGCAACTAACAATAGCAATTGCACCAAAGATGAATTGCTTGAGTGTCAGTGGACCTAAAAACTTGTCCTCTGCTTCTATATCTTGGAGTACCTTATACTGCGCCATTACTACCAGTATCTAACAAGACGCTAGTGCTGGCAATAGACGTTGAGATGATTAGATCGAAGGAGGAAGAGCTACTGGTCCAGGTGCAGCCGGCTGGGTCGGAGGTATTGCACCAGGAACGGGTCGGTAATACGGGCTAAGAGCAGGGTTCTCAGTGTAGGCCATATCCAGTATTGTAGAGATTTCCTGAAGAGTATGCGCATCTTCTTCCAGCTGGTCTTCAGGAAATTGCTGGATTACAGCCCAATTAATTCTCGACTGCTCACCTGAATTTGCACCACAAGCTCCTAGAGCAGTCCTCTCAATAGGGTTTGGCATTGAAGATTCGAAAGTCTTGATCTCAGTTAAATCGCCTTGCTGGTCTTCAACAAATAGCCTTACGCCAATCTTTGTACCAGTTGTTGTGAGCGCACCTTCCCGGTATGTAATCACGCCATCAACATTTACGCGCGCACGACTTGTCTCCGGTTTTAACGTAGGAACCGAACCGTTTTCAAAGAAGAAGCTGGCGTAAGCTGTTACGGGTTGATCTGAATCTTCGTCTAACACGCCTAGGCTTACGAGATTCCCCGTATGGGTTAGAAACTCATCGGTTGTGCGTGTAGTGGGGTTTTGACTCACGCCGGTTTTTTGACCTTGTAAGTCTTTAACTCCAGGAACACGCCAGCGTGGTTTGTGGTGCACTGGGGGTTGTGTGGAATGTTTAACCTTTCCTGTTGCAGGATTGGCTGTCGTAGTTGTAGCTCCACTTCTCTGGTTTGCCGCTTGACGAAAACCCATACCCCGCGAAGTTGGTTCTTCACTTTCGCCTACTTTGCTAACAATGTCAAAAACAGCTGCCGCAACAGCATCAGTTTGTCTATAGTGCTCTCGTCTCTCGTCCGCAATTTCTTGAAGAAGAGCGCGTTTATCATCCTGCTCTTGCTGAGCTACTTGGCCGGTAGCTTCATGCGCTGTAGTTAAATCGAGTAATTTTTGTTTGTCCATTACATCATTACTCTACACCATAATCATATATTTGTCAAGAGCTACTATCTTCAATACTACGATGTTCTGCCAGGACGTTGAGTGCCACCTGGTGCTGGTGGGCCACCTGCGGGGCTTGTGCTAGTTGTTCCAGGGCCGTTTGGGCCTTGTCTTGTATCTAATCCATCATCACCTGCGCCGTATGTAGGGTGATTGCGTATGTTAACCCGCTGGTCTGGCGGTGTATTTGGACCATTAAGAACATCTGTAACAAATTTTGATAATTCCTCTTGGGCTCGAGGCGCTGCACCAGTAGGCGTGACCAACCAGCGATCAGTACTTCCAGCAGCTTGCTGTCCGGCTTGTGGCATTGCAGGTACTGGCTGTCCGTCAGCATCACCCACCTGCCCACCTGGGAGAACAGGGGCATTTGTAGCGAATGAGTTTGCAATACGCGTAGCCCTGTGTGAAACATCTTCAGCGTAGGCAACTTCTTCTGCCGATACCTCGGCGCCAGCATCGCGAGCCGCAAGTACTTGTTGAGCGCGACCATATTCTTCTCGCATCGTTGTCCATGTTTCAGCATGTTGTTGTGACATAGCGTAGTTTCCTTGTCTTTCATCAATTTCTTCCATAAGCGCCAATCCATTTGCTTGTAGTTGCCCGCCGTTTTCGCCATTCCAGCCGTAATGCTTCCATTGGCGGTCCGTATTTTGCTTAGAGAACGCCGCGCCAGTCCATAGGCCACCCATCTCACCATCGTTTAGGTTGAAACCACTACCTTGTTGCCCGACACGTCCGTAGCTCTGGTATAGGTAGTCCTGCTGTTCTTGCGTGGTCGCCTTTGACATTTCATGGCCTAAGCTCCACTGAAGCATAGACTGGTTGCCATCCCAGCGTTCGTGTGCGGAATCAACATTCGTTTCACTCACCCATTTACCGCCAAGTGTTTTGAATTCTCGCCCAGTGCCTGAGGAGTTCATTCTCCAGTGAACACCTTCACCTCCAGCCTGAGCAAGAGCCCAAGCTTTGTTTACGGTTAATGCACGTTGCTCATCATCAATACCGCTATTCTTCTGGTCTTCAGCGGCTTTCATGTTTTCCGCGTTGATTCTAGCATGCTCCTCATGGAGGTTATACCCGCCCACTCTACTCTTGAGGAAGCGATAGGCACTTCTTCTTCCGGCCTGGCCATTGACTTCAGCTGCATCCGCACGTTGTCCAAGCGAGCCGTATGCTCGCATCCTGGCCTGTATTGCAGCCTGGTGAGCGTCTTTCTTGGAACGTTCTTGGCGTGTCTTTAGCAAGCCGCCAGCCTTTTGTCCACCATTCTGAATGGCCGCAAACAGTGTGCCCATTGCCCCGCCTGCAATCTTGAAGGCGAACGGAACCATAAAGAGTGGGATAATCTGCGCTGCCAAGGCCACGATGCCAGCAATACCTTCGGAAATTGCACCTTGATTATTGTTTACAATCGTCAGACTCAAGATATTGGAGATAGCAAAGATAAACATAATTATCGGATAGACCAACAGGGTCTTGAATAACAACTCCCACCACTTCTTGAAGTACTTTTCCGTATTCGGCAAACAATAAAGTGCAAAAGCGACGGGGCTTACAAGGATCAGTGCTAGTAATATTCCACGGCGGATTACGAGTGTTGCAAACACACCAATCAGGGCAATCAGGGCAGGAATAACAATAGTGAACATAACCATAATGATTACCGGACCGGCGCCACCAGTTAAGAGTGCTCCAACAAAGCCAACGAGCCCACCAGCACCTATGATTGTGCTAAGAACGGTCAACACGAGCGCCCCACCCTGCGCCCCATTAGTCGCGGCAAAGGTCAGGTCTCCAAACGGCGCAAGTAATATGGCACTTATCCCCTTTCCGGCAATGTTAGATAGATCCACCATGAATGCCACAATATATATGGATATGTTTATAAGTATTGCTGCTGCCACAATACGTGGCACTATCTTTTTCGCTGTGTAAGCGTCGATCAGTCCCCCGCCGATAGATTGGCCAAAAACTACCACGAGTAGTGCAATGATAATAAATACGTTTCCGTATAGCCTAAAACTTGCCCATGCTTTAAAAGAGTTGCTCGTCGGGTCGGTATCAACTGGCGGAGAATACAGGAATGGCCCAAGAATCTGATTGTAGAACCATTCTGTTACTTCGGCTACGCCATTATAGACAGGGCATAAAATCCAGCTGAGATTAAGTCCAGATGCTTCGCAGGTTGCATTGCTATTTTCACCAGTCTGTCCATTTATAGTTCCACCGGCAGTCGTATCGACACCCGCAGCAACAAGAGCCTTCATCTCCTTGGAGTATGCTTCATAGTTTGCATTCATGAACCCGGCTACTTCTTCACAGTTATATTTTTGTTTGTCACCAAGACCATAACCGACCTCAACGACGGTATTGTTGCCCTCGATAACAAAGGATCTTTGTTTGTCGGTGCCGTTCCCTTGGGTATCTATGTACCAAACTTTTACTCCACCACCTTCCTCCTTCTTGCACTTTTTATCAAAAGCAGCTTTCGCAACAATATATTTCTGGGCTTTTGATAATCCGTTGCCAAATTTGAGATCTGGGTATTTCGCCTCGAGCGCTGCCTTGATGGCAGTCGCCCCGGCAGCGTGATCTTTCACTATTTCGTATGCCGGGCCATTACCGATCAGCTTGTATATGCCAGCATCCATCAAAAAATCAAAAGGACTAACATTTAAGATGTTGAACATCATTTTTATGTCTGCTTCATCGGCACACTTGATTGTTCCGTCTTGTGTTGGGTCAACCAAGTAGCCAACGGTCTTTGGGTCACCGCTAAAATCAGTAACATCCCTAGAATCGTTAAAGAGTGAACCATTATTGAGCTCGGTCTTAGTCTGAGGCGAATCCCAGCCGGCATCTCTCGAACAGTTAGCGAGCGCAGTCCCTACTTGGTAGATAGTTGCAAGTTCTCGTGGTGTTTTCTGGGCTGCAGCATGTGCTCTGCCCGGGAACAGTCCAATAAGTGAACCGCTAAGAACAAGTAGGCAGAATAAGCCAACTAAAATGGCTCTGGCGTTTTGTTTTTTAAGGAATACGCCAAAGAGTTTATGTTTTTTACTCACTATCGAATTATAGATGACGTTGTGATAATGATCAATCAACAATTACCTTGAGGACAACCCCTAGCTATGGCATAATGTTGTGAAGAAGCTCAGAAACAAGTACACTACAAAAGCATAAAGACCAAAAAGCAACAAACATATGATCAAAAATAAAACATTGCTAGCCTCTTCAAACAAGCTGATAAGATACGTTTTTGTTATCTCAGTCTTTCTATTTCTATCGTTGTTTGCTGTAAACTCAAAAGTCTACGCTGGCGGTAAACCTGACGGCAAAGGCAACGTGGTAGGCTCGCTATGTTATTCGAACGGAAAAGTGCAGCTCATAGGTGACGACAGTCAGCGATCCGCCTGTCTGCAGTACGGAACCATCGTAGATCCTGGGCAGCCTGTTCCGGTACCAATCTGTGTATTGAACAATAAAGTTCAACAGCTCGACGCGACGAGTCAGGGCTGTACTACTGTCGGTGGAACACAAGTAGAGGCAGGCCAGCCATTGCCCGTAGTCTTGGTTCCAAGTCCGAAGGCAGGAGACGGTAAGACAGCTACTAATACTGGGACAATCGTCGTTGATAACTCCGTAACAACCAAAGGCACCTGTGGAGCCGGAGATAACGCAGTAAAAACCGCGATAGATATTGGCTGTAAGGGCAAAGGAAACCCCATACTCGATGCCCTGTTTGCAATTATTCGATTTTTGACAGTTGGAGCTGGGCTTGTCATGATAGGTTCAATGATAGTAGCCGGCATACAGTACAGTACCTCGCGAGGTGATCCACAAGCGACCAGCGCCGCTATTAAGCGTATTGCCAGTACGTTTGGCGCATTGCTGCTGTTCATATTCATTTATGCACTTGCTAACTGGTTAATACCTGCAGGGATACTGAAGTGATCACGCAACTTTTCACAAACCTGGCTGTAGTCTGCGATCCAAAAGGTAGCTTTTTTGGCCTTCCTACCTGGTATAAGTATTTGCCAGGCGAATATACCGATCAAGGCTGCGCCGTACAGCTTGGAAAAATAAGTGACGTCTGGCTAATAGTTGCTGCACTACTCGAGCTGCTCCTGCGCCTTGCTGCTCTGGCATCGATTGCTATGATCGTATATGGTGGCGTTATGTTTATTATGAGTGAAGGCCAACCCGATAAGACCAAGAAAGCACTAGGCACAGTTGTAAACGCCTGTGTTGGTTTGGCCATTGCAGTAGTGTCTGCAGCAGTCATAACTTTTGTTGCCGGGAGGATTAATTAATGATTACCCAGTTTCTTATTTTTGCAGAAACACAAGTTGAGCAGTGTGTTGACGATCTATGTGATGTTGGCAATATTCCTAAGGTAGAAGCAGGAACGTCGCAGATTCAGTCAGTGTTGCAGATTGTATTTGCAGTTATTGGCGCGATTGCTTTGATCTACATCATAATGGCAGGCTTTAAGCTAATGACCTCGCTTGGCAACCCCGATGCGACAGCAAAAGCACGACAAACAATTCTCTTTGCTGTTATCGGTCTAGTCGTGGCACTTTCTGCCGAGCTTATAATCAGCCTACTACTAGGGAGATTGTAGTGAAACGAATTAATTATGCATCACGCCTATGTCTAGTTATTGCAGCGCTCTCCTCACTTTTGTATCTGACCATCCCGACAGTGGTTAGTGCCGCTAATGTGGTTAACGACATTTGTGCGCAACCGACTGGCTCTGGAGAAACGCCGGCAGTTTGTAAAGATAATCTATCTGGTAGCGGAGCAAGTAACCCTATAACAGGCCCCGACGGAATCGTAACCAAAGGCCTGCAAATATTCGTGATTGTACTTGGTTTGACGGCAGTTGTTGTACTGATGATCAACGCCGTTAGGTTTATTACATCAGGTGGTGACGCAAACAGCACGAAAACCGCGAGGAATGGTGTGTTGTATGCTGCAATTGGTCTGGTTATCGCCCTGAGTGGTCAATTAATTGTTAGTCTAGTTATAAGTAAGATCTAGGAGATTTAATGAAAAAAATATTAGTAGCACTGGCCATGATTTTAAGTATTAGTATAGTTGCTACCCCGCTCTATGCGTCTGCAAGTCTTTTTGATGGTGCCAAAGGTGAGGCGTGTCAGGGCGCTGGTGTTGGCGAGGGATGCGACGCCGCGGCTGCAACAAAAACGCAAGGGTTGATTAAGAGCAGTCTCAATATCTTCTCTGCAATCATTGGAGTGATTGCAGTGGTCATGATAATGATTGGGGGGATTAACTATATAACATCACAGGGTGAGCCAGCGAAAACAGCTACAGCAAAGAACACGCTCTTGTACGCCGCAATTGGTCTGGTGGTGGCCGCATTAGCCCAGGTATTTGTACAGTTTGTCTTGAAAAAATTCAATGTCTAGTCACATTAAAACCCCTTGAATTTTAGTAAGAGTTTATGGTATAAAAAAGAGAAGAATAAAGAAAAA
>CAYJDY010000042.1:0-6776 GCA_964369045.1 uncultured Candidatus Saccharibacteria bacterium | reverse complement strand
CAATGAGTACAAAAAACAAAATAATCGCCTGTAGTCTGTGCCTGTTAACGAGAGGATCATCAGTGATTAAGTGTTTTTTGATTTGTCGCATAGTTCAAACGTCTTTAAGCATAAGTATAATGTATTAATGAATCCTTTCAACGCTACAACCCAATCCGAAGTATACCTGCGGGAATCAGTGACTTTATGTGACTAAAGCTGTAAGCGTGAATACAATCACACTCGCAAAAAGAATGGTGATAAATCGTTTGAATATACTGTCTGTCTTCATAGTAGTTCTTACGCTTAATTATACACTAGTAGACAACCTAAGAACCTTACTAACGACAACGCGCAGTCAGTCGAATAATGTGACTCTTTTTGTGAGAGGTCCGTCCTCTCACTTGAGAAACATCTTTTTGGAATTTACACAATATTATGTAATTTGAGTGAGAGGACGGACCTCTCACAAGTTTTAGAGGATAAGCATGCTGTCGCCGTAGCTCAAGAATTTATACTTTTGCTGGAGTGCGTGTTCGTAGGCACGCTTCAGGTTGTCCCAGCCGGCGAATGCTGAGGCCATCATCAGCACCGTAGACTGCGGAGCATGATAGTTAGTGAGCAGGCCGTCAACAATTTTAAATTCATAACCAGGATAGATAAATATATCAGCCTCACCAGTAAGCATTCTGTCGGTTTTCTTGTCTAATATTTTTTCGGCGTTGTATTCAAGCGTTCGCGTGACGGTAGTACCCACGGCAATCACCCTGCTACCCCGTTCTTTTGTTTTTTGAATTGCTTCGATGGTCGACGCAGGAATCTCGAAATATTCCTGATGCATTTTATGCTTAGTTACGTCATCCACCCGAATTGGCATGAAGGTGCCCAGCCCAACATGCAAGGTAACTTCTGCGAACTCAATGCCATTACTACGTAGTTCTGCCATCAACTCTTGCGTAAGATTCAAGCTGGCTGTAGGCGCAGCGACTGAACCATTGTTCTCTGCAAAAACAGTCTGGTAACGTTCACGGTCATCATCGTCTGCTTGTCGGTGCATATATGGAGGGAGTGGCACAGAGCCATGTCTCTCGGCAATCCTCCACAGATCAGTACTGCTTGTAATCAGTGCTGTCCCATTTTCTAACACCTCTTTCACTACAATCACTGAATCGGCAATATACAACTTCTGACCTTCTCTAATTTTGCGTCGATACATAACCATTGATTGCGTGTGATCAGTATTCTGGCCATGTTGTTCAAGCAGTAACAGCTCCCGTTCCGCGCCTTGTTCTGTGGTACATAATAGCCGGGCAGGAAGAACTTTAGTATTGTTGACCACCAACAGGTCACCTGATTTCAAAAACGTACCTAATTTTTTGTACAAGCTATCTACAATTTCACCGCTGTGGCGATCGAGTTTTAGTAATTTCGTAGTCCCGCGGACTTCTGGAGGCCTATCTGCGATAGCAGAGTCAGGGAGATTATAATTGAAGTCTGAGAGTTGCATGAATATTAGTATACGTTATAGCTTCTCTGGCCGTTTATTAAAATACTGTTGCTAGATTTTGTACGACACTCTCTTGTGTCGTCGTAGTATACCAATGGTACTTACAACAAATACCAGTAGACCTGCAAAAAGTCGCGAATTATTGCCGGTTATTGCCAAATTCCCGGCGAGCGTTCCGTTTGTATCATTAGGCACTGAAGTTGTGGTGCCACAGACAAATCCATTCGTGAGCTTGAGCGCCATAGAGTATGTAGCAGATTGCACGTCAGTGGTGCTATCGCTTAGTTGTGTGGTCGTACTATTGGCTGCGTTGACGATATTAGGTACATTGCACGTGTTTTGGGCAATCGTTTCATAACAAATTTGTGCATCGTCACCGCTGAATGTTACGGACGCAACTGGAAAGTTTGCACCACTCCAAGGATCATTATTAAGAGCCAAGAATAACACCTTGACACTAATATTTTGTGTGGTGCCACTATAAGGAATTCCGGAAATATCGAGTAGTCCCGATGTAGGTACCAGATCAATATCCTCGTAGCCTGAAACTGCATTACCGTTACTATCATTTACTGTTACGAGGACTTTATTAAAGTCAGACAAATCCAGGTTACTAACACGGACTTTGTCCCAGCCCGTTACATTTCCGTTGCCACTACAGTAGAAATTGGAGGGATTGATTGTCACGCTCGAAATAGTGCGTCGACAGGGTACTGCACCATTATCCGCACTAAATGACCACAACCAACCGGTGTCGCCAAGTCCCAGCAAACATCCCGTATCATCAACTGCGTAGCCGTAATCCCGAGTGTCACCGCCGTTTACACTCGAGGACCCAGACCACGCACTCCAAATTGTCTCACCATCACCATTACTACCCCAGCCAGTGCACTCATCACCCAAAGTCCAGTTATAGCATCCAGCGGATCCGCTATTTGCAGCTGCCGCAAAGCGAGTAAACGGGAACACCGTTATGGTCTGACCCAGTGTATTAGTTGTCGTCACCTCTTCGTAGGAAGCCATGAGAGTGCCCGAGCCAATTGTTGCTGCCGCATTCACGACATTGCTCACGAGATTTGCGGGAACTGTCGATGATGAGCCAGAGGTTTTGTCATAGCATCTTGGCACCGTACTGCCGGCAAGTATGTCAATAAAAAACACACAGGGATTATCGTTGTTATTGATGTCTTTAAATATACCTGTCACGAGCTGTGTGGCTACATTTGTACCACCCAGACTTGGATTACTCCAGCCAGCGCAAGTTCCATTACCCGTGCTTGGGTCGAAGCAAACAAGGCGTGACTGAATACAGAAATTCGTAGAAGTAATGCCACAGAATATATTTAGATCTGCACGAAAGGAATAGTTTACTGGGAAATAAATCTTACCATCGATAGTCTCCGCTGAAGCTACTGGACCATAGTTGCTTGTTCCCACATTGTGTTGACTTGGGACATACACCGGCAGGCTGTAAGCAGTTGCCAAATTCTTGGTCGTGAATCCGCCACAGTTAGTCGAAAATGTGCTTGGGTCAAAACTGTACATAACCAAATTTACATCCCATGCATGCAAGCATGACCCATCCTTTACCACTCCGAGGATTCGTGATGGCTGTGCAGGGCCAAGCACTCCTCCACTTGTAGATAACTGAGTGTACTCGTTGCCTGTACACAGCTGGTCACTGGCCAGATCCCAGCAAGCGATACCGTACCCTGTGTCTCGTTGAACCGTAAAAAACAATCTATCATTTGATTGGTCGATATACGTTAATGGGTTAATGGACGTATAAAAATCAGTCTGACCAGATAAGTTCAAGGCAACCGGATAATTATCACAGGCATTCGCAATTTGTGACGAGCAAACCAGCTCATTACTTGCTTGTGTGCTGTGATGAACGATTCCAAAATAACGTCCTTTGTAAGGAATTGGAACATAGGCGTCTTCTCCCGTTCCAGACTGTGCAGTACTAGCAAGCGGTTGCGATGCGATCTGGCCAGTTCCATTCCCGGACTCTGCCACAGTTTCATTACTAAACCTTAGGTTTGTCGTGGCAGTACCGGTATCACTTGCTCCGTAGTTCACACCACTATTATTTGAATAGCTAGTTGTCCAACTCGGTGGTGCCTGGACACTTGCGGGGCTAAACACACTTCCATCAGGTATGGCATCGTCAATCTGCGCACTGGCAGGGCCACCACTCTTGTTATCGTATGATAATACCCATTTATTTGGCTGGCCAGCTCGTATTTGCGTACCACTGCCGTTACCAACATCTGACCCGGTTTTAGATATTGAGCTGTCTGCGGCAAAAACAGTAGCACAATTAGAGAACAGCAAAACAGAAAGTGCAAATATAGCACTCCCATTTCTAATGATATTTTTGGCCTGTTTAATTTTAAAATACACCGCTACTCTGCCTGTCTGATTACGCTTATGGTATCTAATAATGCGACTGATTGCAATTCGGTGTTTAGCAGCCTAGATTAACAGAGAAAAATATGGTATATTCAACGTTGTCTTAGTCGGCCTTATAAAGTGTATGTTTTTGTGTCGGTGTAGCTCAGTTGGTTAGAGCACAGGACTCATAAGCCTGGGGTCAGTGGTTCAAATCCACTCACCGACACCAAAACATCTACTTTAGTCTCAGCTCATCCTGATTCTGCATAACTCTTATGCTACAATTGTTGGTAATGACCTCGACACGTAAAGTACTCTCTATATCATTTGTGTTACTATTTATTTCCACATTTGGTTTGCAGGTTTTTCCATCTGCAAAAGTTGGAGCAACACCAGGCGTCACGATCACGTCCCCGACTCCAAACCAGTCTTTTTCTGGAACAAACTTCACAGTAACAGGTACTGCTACCCCGAATACTACCGTTGTGGTATCAAACAATGGTCTGTCTTTTGCTCAAACTATCTCGAATGCCAGCGGTGTATGGAGCATAAATAGCTCGTTGCCTGCGGGACAAGTCAAGATCACCGCGAAAGCTATCGAAAATCCAACTTATGGGTACTTCCCTACTACAACTGATTTTCAGACATCCGAAATTAATCGAATTCGTCTTAGTGATAACAGCATAAACCCAGGAGGTAGCGGGTGGCCCGTAGCTTCTGCAACGGGCATTATAGGCCTAGTTCCTTCCACAGCTGGTAATTATTTCTACGGCATAAATCCTTTCACTGCAGACAGAGCTCCAACAAAGTTTAATCCTGGCGACGGTGTTGATGGTACAGCAGTAGTTAATTACCCTGCTGACTCACGTTCAAACATAGGCGCGTATGCTAATCAGTATAATAAATACTTTTCGGCAAACATGGACCTACAGTCAGTGTCAGTCGTTAACACTACTACAAATACTTGGGTTGAGGACATACCCATGGGAGGAACAGTTTATACAGTTTGGGAAAGTCCAGCTGGTAAATTGTATGCAGTTCTTAGCAATAACCAGGTAAAGGTTATTAATCCAGCGACTAATACAGTTGAAAAGACCATTTCTGTTCCTTGTACGAATGCAGATAGCACTAGTACTGCGACATTCTCCCAGGATTTAAATTATCCCTATTACTTTGTACCTTGTATAACAGACGGGACTTTCATTAAATTCAGAATATCCGATGATTCGGTTGTAAGCACACTTAATGTTGGGTTATCCCCATCCACAGGGGCATTGTCGCTAGATAATAAGCGGCTGTTTTTCTCAAGTATATTTCAGAATGCCGATTCCAATAAGCTAAGAGTTGTAAGTACGGAAGATGGATCTGAGATTGTAACTAAAACCCTTACTGCTGGTTCGCTCGGCTTTCTTGCTACTTCAGACTTTCAGAAAATATACATAACAACGCCTGGTAATACTATTGATACGACAAATATTGATGTAATGAATACTTCTACATATGACATAACACCCGTAAGCACACCAGCGGTGCCAGGAGCTGTTTCTACATTACCCACAGAAACGACAACATCTTCTGTAGATGTTGCATTAGTACTCGGCGCATCAACCCCAGCCCCCGGCATGCTCGCAGAAACAGGTGTCGCTGCGGTATCCGGAGCGATACTCTCAGCTATCCTGCTTGTTTCTTTGGCTTTGCTGTACCGCGACTATCGTCGTCACAAGCGACCCCTCGCGGCTATCGATCCAAACGTTCATTACACCTTCGCTCATCACATACGGGTTGTCAGTATCCCCCTCGCGCGCTATCGTCTCACCTTTAAGATCGAGAAGAAACACAATAATATCACTCCTGTTTCATAAAAATAACCTCCTGAAAACTCAGGAGGTTATTTTATAATAGTGATTATATTTTAGCTGGTTAAAATATCGTCAAATTCTACAATCGTTTGATTATTCGTTGGCAATAATTCGTAAGCTAATAGTTTGTTCAATTTCATTTCTTCTACCCTTTTTGTTGTTTTTTGTTATGTTTGATATTGTTTGTTTTATGATCATATAACAGTTACTATTATACATAAGTTTGCTTATTTGTCAATAGTATTTCTATAATGCTTTGATAATCCTTCGTTTCGTGCTTTAATGTGTTGGCAGGTTCTAAACTGTTCTTAGCAAAACTCGTAAGGGTTACAGTTCGAAGTAGATGTTTCTTGGTTTTTAGCCAGTAGATCGAATCGATAGCCAAGTTCACGATAGTAAAGGTCGTACCTAGCGGTTAAAAACAAGGAAACAATTACATGTACAAACTTTTTGTAGGTGGCTTACCATTCAGTACTTCTGATGATGAGCTTGCACAAATCTTTGGCGCTCATGGTGCAGTTGCATCAGCAGTAGTAGTCAAGGATCGCGACACCGGACGCAGTAAGGGCTTCGGCTTTGTTGAGTTCGAAAACGACGAAGAAGGAAAAGCAGCTGAAAAAGCTCTTCACAATTCTGACCTCGGTGGTCGTAGCATTACTGTTAACGAAGCACGTCCTAAAGAAGATCGACCTCGTCGAGACTTCGGTGGAAACGGCGGCGGTAACGGTGGTGGCAATGGCGGATCATTCCGTCAGCGCAGCTGGTAATTTATTACCGGTTCACTTTATCAAAGAACTCCCTCCGGGGAGTTTTTTGTTTGTAGCTAAATCTTGGCTATCCTTCCCTGTGTTGACAATATTACCCCTGTTCTGGTAGAGTATAGTTTGTCGCAAATTTATTTTGCACGTCGGCGCGGGGTAGAGCAGTGGCAGCTCGTGTGGCTCATAACCACAAGGTCGCAGGTTCGAGTCCTGCCCCCGCTACCAAGAAATGGACCTCATCGAAAGATGGGGTCTTTTTCTTGATCATGGAGC
>CAYJDY010000041.1:0-7038 GCA_964369045.1 uncultured Candidatus Saccharibacteria bacterium | reverse complement strand
ACCTGACGACGGTCACCCGGACCGCGATTGACCTCACCGAGTACGGCCCGACACCCAACCCGGCCTACAAGGCCGCGGCGATCGTCGGGGTACGCAATGACCTGGGTGCCAAGGATGAGAGCACCCAGTTGCGCTGGCTTCGACGGAAGTACAGCGCGTAACAAACGAGTGCCAGGACTGCCGCGAATCGAGCACGGTCAAGGCCGGGTGGAATTACCCTTTCGCCTCCGGTCAAGTCCTGGCACTCGTTCTCCATTTGGAGAGTGTCCGCGCTATCGGTGAACATCGACAGGCGGCACTTGTCCAAAGGCCAGCGGGCGATGATCGCCGCCAAAGCGTGTTCAGAAACTGAACAGTCGCACCGTGCCATCGCGGCGTCCACTGGCGTTGCGCTGGGCCGCATCGGTCAGGTGAGCTGATCCTTAGTAGCAAGTCCTCGCTCAAGTAGCTGTCTCTTAGTGTCACCATCAGCGATGGTGACTGCCTTATTGAGGGCATCACACAGGTCGCTCGCCCCGGGTGCGGTCATCACCTCATCGCCAACGTAGATCTCCACGAAGAGATCACGGATAACCTGCCCGTCGCCCTGGACGACATCGTCTTGCGATAATCCGACGCCCACGTCACCGTCGACCTGCAGAGCGCATGAGTGAGTGATCCGAAACAGCGATGTCTGCGTCTTCTCGTGTTCTCGTGATGGGGGCAGTGAGTTCACGTCGTCGTGCGTGCACCATTCGGGACACGGCCACATCTTGCCGACGACACGCCCTTGAGGAGCTTTGTCGGTTACGTCAATAGATGTTGAGTCACTCATGCGGGATTACCTCCAGTTAGGTACTTCTCGAAGTCCCCGGTTCAGCGTTGCCGCGCTGGCCGGGGGCGTCCTGTCTCAGGACTCGCTCAGGCTACGACACCGATTCGGGATGCGTTCACGGAATCAGAAACGTCTGACAATTACGGCCTGGAGCACGATCGTTCCGGCAGGAGTTCTAGCCAAATTAGGTGCTCAAATCGGCACCCTATTTACAGCACATAATTGTTGGCTCTACGTACATAGTTCTATGGGGGGCGCTCAGCGTTTAGCGCCAGGAGGCTTGTAAGGCAGGTGCTCTAACCAACTGAGCTATGCGCCCGGAAAGTGCCTGTGCCGCAAAGACTTTCGCGGTTTAGGTACTCCCGGTGTTCGTGCTCAGCGCTGCTAGAGCACATAATTACAACTGTGACTGTGACTCTGGAAGCGCTGCGTACCTCGTTCAACCTATCAATGCTGGCGGAGAATAAGTCGCCGAGGACGATCGAAACCTACCTAACCAGCCTTGATCGTTTCAGCGCGTGGCTGCCCAGCGGGAAGACGACGAGCGCCGACGCTGTGACAACCGAGGACGTGCGTAACTGGATTACCTCCATGCAAAGTGACGGCCTGTCCCCCGCCACCGTGTCAGTTCGCTACCGCGCACTTCGTCAGTTCTGGAAGTGGTGTCTGCTGGAGGATGAGATCACCGCTGACCCGATGGAGAAGATGCGCCCGCCAACGGTGCCGCCCAAGCCCGTGCCGGTCCTCAACGACGACGACGTGACAAAGCTGCTCGCGACGTGCGAAGGCCGAGGTAAGACATCCTTCATCGATCGCCGCGATGCCGCCGTGTTGCGCGTCTTACTCGACACCGGCATACGACGAGCAGAACTCGAAGGGTTGCGAGTCGCTGACGTGGACCTGTCCGAGCGAACCGTTACCGTCACGGGAAAGGGTCGGCGCACGCGAACCATTCGCTTCGGCCTCAAGACCGCGCAAGCCCTCGACCGCTACATGCGCGCTCGAGCCAGCAAGACACGATCAGAGTTAGATCCTGCGCTGTGGCTTTCCGATCGCGGCGGCACCACCTGGACTAAGAGCGGCGTTCGCATGATGTTGCGCCGTCGCGCAACCGAGGCCGGATTAGAGAAGGTGCCGCACCCTCACCAGTTCCGCCATACGTTCGCTGACGACTACTTGCGATCAGGTGGCCTCGAAGGTGACCTGATGCGGGTCGCAGGTTGGCAGTCCCGGACGATGGTTGATCGTTACGGCGCATCAGTAGCGGACTCTCGCGCACGCGATTCGCGCGACCGTCTCGAACTCAAGGGTGATCGACTGTGACGGGGGCAACCGATCGCAACGGGCAAGCCGCACTGGAGACTTTGATCGGGAATCTCGGAGGACCCCAGAGGTTCTCGACTCAAAAGAGGCGCTACACCACGCTGACGATCGTATGCCCGCATCACAAGCGCGTCGCAGAAGTAGTCTCGACTCAAGATGGACCTGTCCTCTTGGCGCGAACGAAGCATGTTCAACAGGGCTCAACTTCCCAACCAGAAGCCGAATTGATGGAAGGCCTGGCGAACCCTGCCTTAAATGTCGAGGACCCATTGCGAGGTGTGTCTGGTCGGCAGGTGATCCTCGCACTCGACGTTGCTGACCCGATGTACACGATCGAAGCAACTGCGAAGTGCGGCCGCGTCAGCCTCACGGTGTTTCAGATTCGTAGCGCACTTCAGTCCGGCGACACTCGGATCCTTCTGGACCATGTGCGCTCATCGCCTGTACACTGAGCGCCACACGCCTGCGCACCGCGTTGCGTTACCGGAGATAGGCAACCGGCTAACCCGAAGAGGGTGGCCGAGCTATGCCCAAGAAAGACACCTACCGCAGCGCAAATGCCAAAGCCGCTGCACTTACCCGCGTTTCGCAAGTAGGCGGCGCAGCTGTATCAGCACCAGCACGCCGTGCTTTCCTCGATCGCTTCATTGATGAAGTCGACCCAGACCGCAACCTTCCAGAAGACGAGCGAGAGCGTCGCGCCCAAGCTGCACGCCGCGCCTACTTCACAAAGCTAGCCGCGAAATCAGCGAAGGCACGCAGAGCGAAGTCTGCAAGAGCAGCGGCGAAAGCTGAAGCAGACGATCTGCGCGCACTGGCTGATTCAATCGAGGCCGGTGGTGCGGCATGAGTACCTCAGTTACTGCAATCCAAGCGGCCATGATGCGTACCGCCGACTTGGACCTTGTGGCGCGTTTCGGTGAGGACTGCGGACGCGCTGTTGATGTCATCGCGGATCAGTTCTGCACTAGTTCTTCTCGCGAAGTTCTCACCCGGTGGTTCTCTCTCTCTGATGACGAGAAGGCCGAACTGGGCGCGCTCGTCGGTCGCCAGCTGCTCAAGGACCGTCTTGTTGGTGGTGACGCATGAGCGCCGAAACGAACCGCGCCCCCGCGCCGGGAAGCAACGGGGGCCAAAGCGGTACAGCAACCACATCCAAGATACCCCAATACGCGGCGGCGCCTTGGCTTCGTCAGCTTGGTTGTCCCGCCGGATGTCTTCTCGATGATCGTGGCCGCGATGTTCATGAATGCGGCGTTGGCAATCCCGTGGCCGAGTTGCCCGTGAACGACAAGTACCAACGTGGCGGACGTGACCTTGATTGGAACGAGCGCGCCTGGATAGGCCAAAACATCCTGGACCGGATGCGGGGTGCGGCATGAAAAGGGATTGGAAGACGATTCTTCCGCGAGCCGTGCACTACGCCCACCACGAGTACCGCGCCTTTGGGGTAGCTCCGACCTTGCGGCGGCTGCACTACCTATTGGTAAGCGATGCGGAAGCGGCTTCAGCGGGTTACGTCAATAGTCAGGTCTGCTACAAGCAACTATCAGAGAAGTCTGCCACTGCCCGCCGTGACGGCCTATTCCCGGACCTGACCGATCGCACCAGAACGGTCAGCTACGCGAGTGGCTATGCCAGCCCAGCAAGCCTATTGAAGTCAGTTGCGTACGCCTACCGGGTACGCCGATCGGAATTGCTGTCTCCACGCATCATCATCTTGGTTGAAAAGGATGGCGTCGTTCCGCTCGTGGAGTCCCGCTTTGATTGGTTGGACGTTGCCGCTGTCCGTGGGTACCCAAGCTTGTCGTTCATCAAGACGTTAAACAGTCTGCATGACAACGGCGAAGTGATGGCGTTGTACGTGGGCGACTTCGATCCGTCCGGGTTAGACATCTCCCGCAACCTCATGGAGCAGTTGAACTTTCCACTTCGACGCATCGGGCTAAGCGGCCAACAGGTACGCGAGTACAACCTTCCGCCGATGCCTGCCAAGGGCGGAGATTCACGAACGGCGCGGATGGTTGCCACCGAAGGCGAAGCCATGCAGGTAGAGCTTGACGCGCTTCCGGCAACCGTCCTTCTGGATCTCATCGCTGAAGCAATTTCTGAGGAAACGGGCGAAACGATCCGACCCAACGGGAAGCCTGACTGGCCCGAAGTGGACTCGTCCGAAACCATCACCCGCCAACGGCTCCTCGACTTCGCCGGAGAGTGGTCCGAATGAAGAACTACGACGGTGAACCTTGGGACGACAACACCGGTTCGGACGGTTCGGCCACATCCGCCGGTTCGTTTGGGATGGTGGTCAATGAACTGGACAAGCATCTTCGCAGGTACATCAACCCAGTTGATGACACCGACATTGACCTCTTGACGCTGTGGATTATTCACACTCACTTCGTTGATTCCGTCTTCTACACAACGCCGCGGCTGTTGATTGATTCACCCTTGCCCGGTTCGGGAAAGACGACCGTTCTTGAACACTGCCAGAAGTTGTGCTTCCAACCGATGCTCGCTTCAACGATCACGTCCCCTGCGTTGATACCGAGGATGTTGCAGCAAGGCCCGCGAACGATGTTGGTTGATGAAGCAGAGAAGAGTCTGCGGCCCGATCGCCCGGGTGTTGAGGACATCTTGAACGTCATCAATAGCGGGTACAAACGGGGTGCAACGCGCCCGACCCTCGTGCCCGCCAAAGGTGGCGAATGGGTCACGCATGACATGCCCACCTTCTCCGCCGTGGCAATGGCAGGGATCAACCCGGCCTTGCCCGACGACACCTTGAGTAGGTCACTGAAGGTGCTCCTTCTTCCAGACATCAATGGTGACGTGGACGAGTCCGATTGGGAGTTCATCGAGGCAGACGTGATTGAACTTGGCACACGGATCAGCCAAGAGTGCGAGCGAATCACTGAGCAGATCCGCGCTCATCAACCTGAACTCCCCGAGGCGGTACGCGGGCGGATGAAAGAGAAGTGGCGACCGATGCAACGTGTGGCAGATATGGCCGGTGGTTCATGGCCCAGCAAGTGCCGCCACCTCATTGAGCGAGAGCTAGCTGTACATGAGATGGAGAAGGAGCAAGGCATGGCAATTGACAAACCAGCGGTCGCACTCTTGCGTGACGTTGTAGCGCACTGGCCACAGTCGGAGTTCTGGCCGACGATGCAGATGGTCGAACAACTGAAGTCTGTTGAGCCTGATCGATGGGGATCAACAGACAAGTTCCCGAAGGGTCTCACGCCACAGCGGGCGGGTCGGATGCTGTGGAAAGCGTGGCAGATCCGTGCTGATCGTCAGCGTCAAAGCGACGGCGAACCTCGTGGCTACTTCCGCCGTGACGTGGTCAAAGCCGCAGTCCGCATCGGAATCACCACCGTCTCAAACGAACCGGCGGAACCGTCCGAACCGTCCGAATCGGCCACGTTGATACCCGTGGAAACCGTGGCAACCATCTCAGTTCCTGAAGGAACGGTCGGCAACCGGTGTGAACACTGCGATGTTCTCATCAGCGCCGTACGACTGGCATACGGCAAGACGACCTGCGCCAATTGCGCGATCCTCTAATGCGTATTCGCCCGTCACGATGCGCCGAACCACGCTGCCCTTTCCTGGGGTACTGGCCGCACTTCACCGGCTACCGCTGCCCTATCCACGCACAGCTAGAGCCGGGGTAGGTGCATACGGGGGGTAGGCCTCGAACGCGCAGACCTGTTGATTCCCAGGACCCCCCATCCCAGTACAAAACAGTTCGCAAAGCCCGATTTCTGCCAATGATCATCAACCGAAAGGAGTCCCGATGGGACCGCTAGAACAGTCCGTTTCAACCGCGCTTGAGGTCGTCGCAACCGCTGACGTGCCGATGCGTGACCCCCTGGCCGCGCTGGCCCTCACGCTGGCCCGATTCCTGGACGACGGGGCAGGCAACTCCACGCCTGCGACCGCCGCCCAGTTGCGCATCGTCCTGGAGGCGCTCACCCCGGCGGACACGTCCGCTGACGATGAGTTCCGCGCGTTCATGACACAGATGACGGAAAGGGAGTAGTCATCATGATTGAGATCAGCCGTCTTGAAGATGTCCTGACCGAGCACCCGGAATTGCCGCGCGCGTCGAAGGTGTGGCTGTCGAACTTCGCGCTCCAGTTGATGCCGGGATTTTCCCCGGTGGAGGTTCGCACCGCTGAAGACCTCAACGACTACGTGTCCAGTCGCAACTATGCGCCGTGTCCGCGACTGGGGGCAATGGTCATCGCCGCGATGAACTTGGACGGTGTGGACGCCCTGGACAGGTGGCTGGCCGTGACCGAGGTCGTGACCGAAGCCGATCAGGATTCGCTGCGCCACATTGCCCACGTCTGCGGCGAAGCCCTAGCCGTCTACAACCACCGGCGCAACCATCCGGCCTCAGGCGTGGACGGGTCCGGCGAAGCGGGCGCGGCCCTGATCGCGTTCATCTGGCACGTCGCGCTGGAGGTCTGCGACCTGGACGAAGCACGCCGGTTGATCGAAGAAGTCTTCCCTACCGAAAGTCCGTCGCCACCGCTAGACTGACACCGACGGTGCGAGCGCCCCGCTTGATCGTCCCGCACGCCGGAGGCCTGCGGTGAACGTTTGGGGCGCTCCGCTTTCGGCACGCGATGCCTGCCGAGTGTCAGACACCTGTCATTCCTTTTTGTGCGTCTTTCCTCTCCCGATCGCGCACCTTTCCTTTTGGGAGATTCAATGAACAAGCTAGAACTTGCTGAAGAACGTTTGCGTGCCGCACTTGATGATGTGGACGCGCATGAAGAACTCCACGGCGCTGATCCGTCCGACCCTGGACAGGCCGAACGCCGTAACCGGCTGATCCGTACCGCCGAGAAGGCCGGGGAAGCGTTTGAGGCCGCGAAGGCCTACGA
>CAYJDY010000040.1:5166-7308 GCA_964369045.1 uncultured Candidatus Saccharibacteria bacterium | reverse complement strand
TTGGTGCGGGTGACGAGACTCAAACTCGTGGCCTCTTCCTTGGCAAGGAAGCGCTCTATCAACTGAGCTACACCCGCTTAACAGAGGGGTATTATAGCTAATGCTCCTCTGTTATGCAACTTGAAAAGAAGCATACTTGGCTTGTTACTAAGAACGAACAGATACTCAAACATACTATTGATATTAGCTACTAAGCCAAGTTAAGGTGACAATTGCCCCCTTCCCAGCTTCTGAGTCAACATGTATATCACCACCCAGATAATCCATTATTTGTCGATCTAGATGCAGGTTAATACCCAGTCCATCATGATCCATTCGCAAAGCGTCCTGCCCATCTGCTTTGGTGAATAGCTGAAAAATGTGTGATTTCTGATCTAAATTAATTCCAGGTCCAGTATCTGCTATTGTCATGACTGTCTTGCCGGGTTTACCCATGACTTTGACAGCAAGCGTGGACCCCTCTGGGCTGAAATCAACAGCATTAGCCAAGACGCTTGAGACAACCTGAGCGACTAGAGATGTACTGCCATGTACAGTAAGTTTCTGCTTCTTAGGTTTGATCAGTGTCAGATTTTTTGCACTAATTTTAGCATCAAGTTCGTGAACAGCATCATCCATGACAGTTTGGAGTGATGTATGTGCATCTGGTGGCGATAATGAGCGTAAGTCATTATTTTGGGCTTTGATGAGCAGAGCAAAGCTGTCTATCATTTGTCGTAGGCGCCGGGTACCTTCGTAGAGTATTGTTTGCGCCCCATCCTTTGTCAGCAGTGAGTTAGTTAGAAGCTCTAAGTTGGCGACATCACTATCGAGAGCAGTAGCTGTTTTGCTAATCAGTAAAGATCTATCCTTATCTAGTGTTGCCTGTTGAGTAGACAGAAGTCGCTCAGCTCGCTCGCGTTTACGACGCGATAGACCAAGTAAACTGGCCGTCCAGTACACAAACATTCCGACTAGGAAGAAAGTAACCAGTTGAGACAATAATTGCAGAGCACTTATATCGAGCTGCTTAAAATTGCGAGCGATGTAGTTAGCCAAGAGCGTTAAACCAGCAACACAGGCCATCGGAATCCAGAAACCTAGACTGGTAATTACACGCTTATTATGTACTTTTGGCCAGGTTATATTTTGCAGGCTTTTGCTCCCTTCAATTTGTTCCATGATCTGAGCAACCTTGCTCTGCATGTTACCTACCAGCTGAGTTATCGCACCAGAGACATCATCATTTTTAACTTTCTTACTCGTTGCCGACGTGGTCTGAGCAGGAGAAGATTTCAAAAGTTCTACGCCGCCCATAAGTAAAGTGATCGGAGCACGTAGATAATTAGCTGCGAGATGCCAAAAGGTGTCGCGTTGCTGTGCAATAGCTCGCTGTTTAGCTAACTGAGCATTGACAATCTTTAATTTTTTGGTCTGAAGTAATGTTTGTAAGAACATAACCAAAGCACCGAGTAACAACCCACCAAACAGAATATAAGGGAAGCTACGTAAGATTGGTTCAGGGATCTTGCTGAGAAGCTCCTTGAGCCTTTCAAAGAATCCAGATGGCTTGGTGTCTGCTGGTTGACTGTTCGCTACTATAGCAGGCGCAGAAGGGTCCTGAGTATCAGATGTCTTTGCAGGTTTTTCTGGAGTAGCTAAAGCGGTCGGTCCGCCACCGTTACTTCCATTGCCCCCGTTACCCGCTGACTGGTAACGATCGATTCGATCAGGAGAAATAGGAGTAATTGTGTCAACGGCATCAGCCTGGAAAACCGGGAGTGTACTGGTAGTTTCCCAGAGGTTGTCAAAATCCCACTCATTAAGAGGAGGGCTACTAATATTATTGTAGAAGTAGCTACTATCGCCCATTACAGTATTACATGCCATTGCATAAAGCAATGAACAAGTTTGTGTGCCAGCTAAATCAGCATCGAAATAATTTGTGGATAAATCATATGCATCCCCTGTTATTCCTGTGAAACCACCAACCTGAGGACTCATTGTTGTCATTGTCATATGCGCAAAACTATACTCTACCGTTGAATTATCAGCATCGGCAAAATAAACACCTGCAAAACCACCTAGAGCTATCGAATCAAGTGAATAGTTGCCGCCCCATTGAGCAATATAGGTACCAGAGCTGTTAAACTTTTGGATACG
>CAYJDY010000040.1:0-5066 GCA_964369045.1 uncultured Candidatus Saccharibacteria bacterium | reverse complement strand
CCCCATTGAGCAATATAGGTACCAGAGCTGTTAAACTTTTGGATACGGTTGTTACTAGTATCGGTTATGTAGACATTGCCAGAAGAATCGGTGACAATACCTCGAGGACCAATAAACTGACCGTCACCGGAACCGGTGGCGCCCCATTTAGTGACATAAGTACCGTTGGCATCGAACTTCTGCACCCGGTCATTGTCGGTATCGGTTATGTAGACATTGCCGCTCGTGTCGACTGCAACACCACTGGGGCTACTAAACTGGCTGTTGCTGGAGCCAACACTACCCCATTGAGTTTGGTAGGTACCGGAGCTGTCGAACTTTTGGATCCGGTTGTTACCAGAGTCTACGACATAAATGTTGCCAGAAGAATCCAAAGCAATGCCGGAAGCACCGTCAAACTGGCCATTTCCAGTTCCGAAACTACCCCATTGAGTTTGGTAGGTACCAGAGCTGTCGAACTTTTGGATCCGGTTGTTACCAGAGTCGGAAACATATACATTACCGCTGGCATCCACGGCAACTGCTCGAGGGTCATCAAGCCGACCAATGCCAGAACCGGTGACGCCCCATTTAGTGACATAAGTACCGTTGGCATCGAACTTCTGCACCCGGTCATTGTCGGTATCGGTCACATAAATGTTGCCAGAAGAATCCAAGGCAATAGCTTGCGGGTCGCTAAACAAGCCATCCCCGCTAGGTAAATCAGTTGCAATCTCTCCAGCTGCATATATATCATTGAAGTTGGTTATAGTATTGCTCTGCGCAATACCAATACTACCGCCTACATAACTTACACAGTCAATTTCAGACGCAACCGTAATGTTAGCATCAGAGTAGGATGAGTTTATATTCGTAACAGGTATGTTGGCGTTTTCGCCTACCGATTGCACGAGTCCATATAAGCCGCCGGCATATGTCATTCCGACCTGACAGTCTGATGTAACGTCTCCCGTAAAACTGTTCTGGCGTTGTGTGTATTCTGAAAAGCTGTCGTTAAAGTTTGCTTGGCCGACAAGCCCACCGATAACATCGCCCTCAATAGAACTATTCGAAATCTGGACATTTACGACATCTGTATTTTGAGTTACGGCCGCAAGACTACCAACAATATTCCCGCTACCAAACGATCCATCTAATTTTAGATCCTGAATAAGAGCAGCGCTAGCTACCCCGAATAAACCAGCTGCGGTGCAATCTTCAAAACCTAATGTATTACTGTAAAGGTTAGAGATCGTATATGCATTGCCGGCCAGTATTCCCGTGAAGGCACTACTAAAATCATAGCTCTCCATATCAACTACACAAGTCCCGAGTGGCATAAACCCAACACCACCATTCCAGTTGACAGTGTCACTACAATCAATATTGTTCGCTAGTTCAAAGAACCCACCCAGATTGTTATTTATGGCTTGCAAATCTTCACAATCCCGAAGCTGGGAAAAGCCTGAGCGGGCAATTACTTCTACGGAGTCAAAGCTTTCAAAATCGTTAACGTTAACGGCTACGACCTTCATTTCATACTGAACACCTCTTTCCAAACCGATAAGTTCAGCTATAGTGGCGTCGTTAACACCTTCTTGAACCTGCCAATCAGTCGATCCAACTTCGCGGTAGTAAATGTCATAACGGGCTATGGCACCCATACCGGTGAAATCTGGTGCAGCCCAGGAAATATTTATTGATGATGCTGATCCGATTTCGGCTATAACATCTGTCGGCGGATCTGGCTCACAAATACCGGTAGTTAATGTTTCGTCTTCTCCATACGTCGTTCCGTAGGCATTGGTTACGAAGGCTGTGTAGTGGTATGTAGTTTCACAGTAAAGTTCATCTAGTACGACAATATTTGCCCCTAGAACCGCACCTGAGCTACTTACAGTACTGTCGTAATTCGTGTCTAGCCCATATTCGACTCCGACTTCTGTTAGCTCACTATTACCTTGGTCAATGACCTCAGCCTCTACCTCAGCATAGTCAGGTGCGACATCATTTGGGCTACCGGTTTCCACAATAGCCGGGGTAGGACAGGTACTAGAAGTAAATGTTTCATCATCACCATAGACCGTGCCGTAAACGTTAGTTGCGAACGCACGGTAGTGATAAGTAGTTTCGCAATCAAGATTACTAAGTGCTACACCTTCGATACCAACCCCAAGGCTACCTTCGCTGTTTTCTGAATTGCCGTAGTTTGTATCGAGCCCGTATTGAACGCCAGATTGCGACACCAGACTGTTACCGGTGTCGCTAATTGTGATATCAATGGTCGCTGAGAAGTTAGCGTAATTATCTGACTGTACATCGTAGGCAGATCCGGTAGATACGGCGGCCGGCGTAGGGCAAGTCGCTGAGGTAAAGGTGGCGTCACTTCCATATCTTGTTCCATAGTCATTGGTAGCAAAAGCTCGGTAGTGGTAGGTTGTCTCGCAAACGAGGCTCGTGAGGTTAAAACTGTTATTCCCGACTGTGCCACTCGAGTTATTAAGACTACTCCCGTAGGAAGTAGTCGGACCGTACTGAATGCCTACATTTGTTAAAGCGCTATCACCGGCACTCGCCACATTCGCAGCAACCGTCGCATAGTACGTCGTCGCATTGTTTGAGCCAATGCCGCTTGCAGCGCCGGTAGATACGGCGGGCTGAGGACAGGCGGTCGTCGTAAGGGTCATATCGCTACCGTATGAAGTACCGCCAGGGTTTGTCGCATAGGCACGGTAGTGGTAGAGGGTCTCGCAGGTCAACCCAGTAACACCCGTGGTATATGATCCGCCATTTAAGTTTTGGGTAAACTTCTGGATACGCTGATTGCCAACGTCTGAAACGTAGACATTACCTGCGCCATCAACAGTCATGCCTGACGGAGCACTAAATTGACCACCTGCAGTCCCATAGCTACCCCACTTGGCCAGATATGTGCCTGAGGCACTAAATTTTTGGATTCGACTATTGCCTTGATCAACGATATAAATATTACCCGAAGCGTCAATAGTGATGCCCTGCGGGTAACTGAATTGGCCATTGTCGGTACCAAAATCACCCCATTTGGTGACGTAGTTTCCGGTGCTGTCGAACTTTTGGACACGGTTGCTATCAGCGTCTACTACATAGACGTTGCCGGCTGAGTCGGTAGTGATACCAGCGGGAGTACAGAACGCATCATCACTAAATACATCGTCACCAATACACCCCGTAGAGCCCAGCAGAGTGAGGTAGTTTCCGTTACTGTCGAACTTTTGGACACGGCCGATTATATCCGCCACATAGATGTCACCAACGATGTCGACGGCGATACTAGTAGAGCCGTAGAGGTGATCTTGGCCGTATTGGTTGATATAGTTTCCGTTACTGTCGAACTTTTGAATGCGGTTATTATCATCTACTACATAAACATTGCCGGAAGTGTCTGTGGTGATGCCCTGCGGGTAACTGAATTGACCGTTAGCGGAGCCAAAGTCACCCCATTTAGTGAGATAGGTCCCGTTACTGTCGAACTTTTGAATGCGGTTATTGTTACTGTCTGCAACATAAACATTGCCGGAAGTGTCGGTGGTGATGCTCCGCGGATAACTGAATTGACCGTTAGCGGTGGGGTTTCTCCCCCATTGAGTGACGTACGTACCGGTATTGCTAAACTTCTGGATACGGTTATTGCCTGAATCAACAATAAGCACATTAGCTGAGCTGTCTAGGACAATCCCGGTGGGTGCATTGAATTGACTGTTGCCAATACCTGAACTACCCCACTGTGTAGAGTAAACTCCAGAAGAGGTTAGCTTTTGGATGCGGCCATTGCCCGCGTCAATGACATAAATATTACCGGAGCCGTCCACAGCGATACCACTCGGGCTGGCAAACTGGCCGTTGCCACTCCCCGAACTGCCCCACTTATTGACATAAGTGCCTACATTGTTAAATTTCTGGATACGGTGATTGGTCGCATCTGCGACATAGACATTACTTGAGCTGTCCACAGCGATACCCCCGGGACTGTTGAACTGGCCATTGCCCGTGCCGAAAGAGCCCCACCTGGTAACATAGGTACCTGCTGAAGTAAACTTCTGGATACGGTGAAGGCTTCTATCACTTACATAGACATTGCCGGAGCTGTCCACAGCGATACCCCCGGGACTGTTGAACTGGCCATTGCCCGTGCCGAAAGAGCCCCACTGCGCGAGATACGTTCCTGTATTAGTAAACTTTTGAATGCGGCGATTATTTTGATCGACAACGTAGATATTACCAGAGCTGTCCACGGCGATACCGGCTGGACCGTTAAACTGACCGTTGCCCGTGCCATAACTCCCCCATTTGGTGACATACGCATTGGTATTATCAAACTTCTGGATTCGGCTATTACTCACATCAGTCACATACGTATTTCCAGACGAATCAATAGCAATACCTGAAGGAGTACTAAACTCGCCGTTCCCTACAGGATTTCTCCCCCATTGGGTCGCGTAAGTATAGCTATTTGGATCCGAAACATTTTCGGTCGTAGTTTGCCCATAGCTGGTCGTTGCCCCGTACTGGAAACCACGTTGCGAAATTACTTGTCCATTTGCACTCGTTACATTCCCGTTTAAGGTAGCTGAATACTGTGAAAGGCTCGAAGCGGGGCTTGTACTCACGCTCGGAACTGCAGCGTAGGCGAGCGGTGATGAATTCACAAGATAAACAAGCACTAGCAGAGAAACGCCGACCGTACTAAGCAGCTTAGCAAGCAAGTCCCTCTTGATTGCCAAAAACCCCGTTTAAATGCAAACATCGGTAGCTGTTGACCCTCTCCTCGAGTAAATAATGTCTATATTTTAGCATAAGCTGGATATCTATAACAGATTGGAATTGTTAATATTTTTGTGTTTTTGGATAGTTTGTGCGAGTATGTCTAGCCAATAAAAAAGTCCCAGCCTTGCTGAGACGTTTTTATTGGTGGCTCCTCCCAGACTCGAACTGGGGACACGCGGCTCTTCAGGCCGCTGCTCTACCAACTGAGCTAAAGAGCCACAAGGTAACGTAAATCTAATGTAACCAACTTAGGATACATTATCAGGGGTGATTTTTCAACTCCT
>CAYJDY010000039.1:0-7618 GCA_964369045.1 uncultured Candidatus Saccharibacteria bacterium | reverse complement strand
CTTATGAAGCTACAGCCAAATCTTGAACACCCGCATGGATTAAGCGATATGGACTATGACGATTTATTTACGAAGGATAAGCCAATAATATTTGCGTTTCATGGCTACCCGTGGCTGGTGCACCGGCTAACATACCGTCGTAACAACCGACATTTGCACGTACGTGGATACAAAGAAGAGGGTACTATTACAACCGCTTTTGATATGACGGTATTGAATAGTCTCGATAGGTTTCACCTGGTTATGGATGTGGTCGATCGCATCCAGACAAAAACCGAAGCAAGCATGAAGCTGAAAGAACTTATGGAAGAAAAGCTCGTGGAGCACAGGAACTACATCGCAGAAGAAGGTGTAGACATGCCCGAAGTCCGCAACTGGAAGTGGGATGTAAACGCTCAATGAGTGAGATAACTCTCGTTTCGAACCCAGGCAGCGCCAGTAGAAAATATGCTATATTCTGTGGATCAGAATTACTGGCCAATATTCACTTCGAGTTCGTGAAGAAAGAAATTATCTATTCATTTTCGGCTCCAAACAAGACATCGTTTTCAAGAAAAGCTGGGATTAGTCACCTAACCTTTTCTGCGACGAAACTTATAGACATTTTAAGTGAAAATGATGTGATCGATGCCAAGGATAAAGTCAGCAAAATTGGATTACGAATCGTGGCTCCATCAACATTTTTCCAACAACATAGGCGTTTGGACAAACGTGCCTTAAGGTCTTTGCGCGATTTGCAACCACGTGCACCACTACACATCAGTGCTTCAATTCAAGAAGTGGAGCTTCTTGGTTCAGCATTTCCTAAAGTTCCGATCATTGGTGCATCAGACAGCGTGTTCCACATAACAAAGCCCATGGTTACACACAGCTATGCAATACCACAGAAGGATGCACACGAACTTGATGTGTGGCGATTTAGTTATCATGGTTTGTCGCTCGGTTCAGTTGTCGGGCAACTACAACATGCAGGATTATTGACTACTAGAATGATCGTTTGTCATCTCGGTAGCGGCTGTAGTGTGACGGCACTGCTCGAAGGTAAAAGCATGGACAATACCATGGGTTATTCACCCCTTGAGGGGCTTATGATGTCAACAAGATCTGGTACCATTGATCCCACCGCTGTTGAGGCGTTGAGAGTTGGCCTCGGTATGTCCAGAGATAAGACACAAAATTATCTAAATCTTAGCGGGGGCCTAAAAGGAGTCAGTGGTAGGTCTGATGACATTCGTGAACTGCTCGAACTCGAAGCAAAAAGCAACAAGCCTGCAGAATTTGCGCTGAGTATGTATGTACTAAAAGTCCAGCAAGCAATCGGGCAGATGGTGGCTACGATTGGTGGAGTTGACACATTAGTATTCACTGGCACAGTAGGGGAGCGGTCGGCAGAAATTCGCAAACGTGTCTGTGCAAATTTGTCCTACCTCGGTCTACATATCTCACAAGCAAAAAATGAAAAGGCCCTAGGCCCGAAAAATATTATGCCAATCAGTGTCTCTATAGCCGACAAACAAATTATGATTGTGCCGAGCAACGAGGCTCTCCAGATAGCTAGCGTAGTTGAACAACTAGCCTGATTCGTTGATTCATACAGAAACTTATTGGTGAGCTTGATCCACTTCTCTCCGGATATATTTGTTTCTTCATAGATACTCACGGTGCAATCCTTTCATCAAAGAATAAGCACCGCGTGACGACTTGTTCAGGTGGCGCAAAGGTATTGAACCATTGCACCTTGAGAGTAGCTAAGCTCATATGCGAAAGGTAGTATCCTGGCAGACGAACCAGTGACAGTTAGGCTAGGCAATCTCAGAGATATTGATTTCACAAAAACTACATTACCACCGAAGCGCATACAATGGATGGCAAACAACTATGGATTCACTGCTACAGGGGATGCTATAGTCTAAAATATGAATACAGAGTATGAGATTAAAGTACTGGGCGTTCCTAGTAAACAAGCATTAAATGCAATTGAGAAATTGAATTTAACCAGGCACAAAAAAATAATTTTTAGGCGGTATATATACGAAATAGACGGCCAACCTGAGGCGTGGATACGCCTTCGTTCGGATGGAACAAAAACAACTCTCACATATAAAAAATTCACAAAAGATGCTATTGATGGGATGAAGGAAATTGAAATAATAGTCGATAGTTTAGACGTTGCTAATGACTTTCTTGAAGCTGTTGGCTTTAATTCTACGAAGTATCAGGAGAATAGTCGTTTGCTTTTTACGAACGATGAAATTGAGATTTCAATTGACGAGTGGCCAAAGATCCCGCCATATATTGAGATTGAAGGAAAGAGCCAGCAAGCTGTAAAGGACTATATTACAAGGCTTGGCTTTGATAAATATGAAATGACAAGCAAACCAACTTCAGCAATTTACAAAATGCATGATATGGATATTAACTCGTTTACTCGCTTAACATTTTAGTGCTATTGCAATAAAAAGCACTTCTCTCAAAGTGCTTATGGTTGGTGGGGGTGGTAGGAATATTAGCGCTAAAGCGCATATATATTCTGCACTCGTCCTCGGAGCAAGCTCCTGCGGGCGGGTTTGACTATCGAACCTATTTTGCTAAAGCAAAATCCAAGGTTCAATTCTATCAGCCTTCAGAAAACAAAAACCATCCAAATGGATGGTTTCTATTCTCTGGTGGGGGTGGTAGGAATCGAACCTACTACCAAGTGGTTATGAGCCGCCTGCTCTAACCGATGAGCTACACCCCCTCGTCGTCGCGTAAGTTTTTGTTACTCTAGGCCATAAGTTGGCAAAGCCATCTTATGAACCTTTTAGTGACAAAAACAGTCGACTTCTTCTCTCCCTAAAACGCAAGCGTTTTTGAGGACCCCTTTGGCGCTAGCTCGATGCTAGCAAACTGACGAGCCTAGAATGAATCTACGCTTGTTCAGCTCGCTAGCATACCGCTTCGCCTCCTCTACCACAAAAAGAAGCCTCTCTTTTTGTGGTTATGACAAAGGAACACTGTATGTAACAGAGGGGATTATAACAGATAGAAACCATATACCTCAACACAAAACAGCCTAGGCGGTAGGCTGTTTTGTGTTTGTAGGCTTGCGCTACTGTACCGTTGCTGAACAAGAGATGAGGAAACAGCTAGTAAGTAGGGTTATTGATGTTGCACCAGATTTGTTACCAGCTGCATCTGTAGCTGTTACACCGTATGTATAGTAGCTACCAGCAGTTAGGTTTGTTGAGTCAGTGTAACTTGTGGCGGTTGATGTTCCAAGTGTTTTTGCATTTCGCGTAACTTGGTAGTTCTTTACGCCTACATTATCGCCGGATGCGCTCCAGTTCAATGCCATTACGTACTTTAGTTTTGTCCAGTCGAAGTTCAATGAGGCTCGCAGGTTTTGTGGAGCAGTTGGAGCAGTTGTATCGGCAGGTGGTTGAGGAGGGGTTGTTGGGGCTGCAGCGTTGCTCACATTTACAGTAACCGATTTTTCGGTGTATGTCCCGCCTGAGTTACCAGTAGAACGAGTTCGTGTAACAAGCGAGTGTGAACCATTAGGGTACTTCGTCGTATCCCACTTATAGGTAAATGGTGCCGAGGATACAGTTGCAACCCATACGTTGTCCGGCCGGAATGTGACTTCTTCGATTGGGTTTGTTGAGGAAACGGTTACCGATACAGTACCAGAAACGGTTTGCCCATTTAAGATTCCTGAGAGTGTTATTACTGGAGCAGCAGGGGGTGGAGGAGTGGCAATGGCACATAGGTCACCAGTCCCCGATGGGACGCAAGTCTCGTTAGTCACGATCACTCGGTCGACCTTAACACCTTTTTGCACTCCAGTTATGGTAACTGTTCGAGCACCTGCACTGAGATTTACAGCTGGAAGAGATACCCATGTCCAGGTAGTAGTGCTGACGGTACTGCCACCTATATTTGAAGTGATGCCATTATCGACTTGAATCTGCGCAGAGTTATTGGCTGTATCGCTGGCTTTCATTCGTGCCCAGATTTTGTATGAACCATTTTCTGGCAATGTTACAGAAGAGGTAATTTTTCCATAACTTGTTGTGCTAGTACTTGTGGTTGAGGTTTTATTCAGATCGCTGACACGCATTACACGCGCGTCATCTTTGAGGATTTTTTGCCACAAAGTAAGCTGTTGGCCGCCGAGTGCCCATGGGCTACTGCCACTGTTTACGCACTTGTCAAAGTAGGCGTGAGCAATAATATCTTTCTTATTGGTGAATCCCCAATTCCAGAAATTTTCAATCTGGGTAGCGGATTGTTGTACGGTTGCATCACTGAGTCCACGTGGGGTTAGTTTGGTGCAATCAGTCGCTGGCTGAAAATATCCAACACCCTCTTCGCCACCGGCTCGCTGCCCAAGTTCAGCGGTACCGTAAGGAATACCTTTTTTGTCAGCCCACTGATAGAAGCCTTTCCAGTATGGGTGATCTGCCATTGATGTTTTAAATGTATCAACATAATGATCAAGAAGGAACGCATCAAAAGTGTTATCTGCCCACCAGGCGTCTTTTGGTTGGTGGAAGTCTCCACCGAATCCACCGGTCATAGCTGCCATTAATGCGATATTTTTAGTGCCGAGTGCGGTCATGCGAGCACGAACACGTTTTTGCATGGCTACCCATGCAGGTGCACCACCGGGATCATCTTCTTGATGAGGGCCAAGAGCTGCGCCACCACCACCGTCTGGTTCGTGGTAAACGATAAGCCATACTGGGCCACCGGCACCATCAAGTTTCTTGAGTAGATCATCCAGCTGTGCGTCATATTTACCGGCAGCTACGTCTGCCCAGCTAGGAGTCTTGGTCGAATACATTGGCAGACGGTTTGCTGCAATATCAACCTTCGCTTGAGAAGCCATTTTATCATTAGAGCCCCATGCGTAGAATCGTCGTACGCTCGACATTGATTTACCTGTTGGTTGCTCAAAGCGCGTTTCATAAGTAGTTCCCTCGAGCTGATCAGCACCAACGTATGCCTTGGCATTTATCTTAGGGTTTGGGTCGCCAGGAAAACGCTGTGTTGTACTACTTGTGTTAGTGGTGGTCGTTGGCTGGGCAAACTCAACGTATTTTCCGCCGGATGCTACCGCATCCGAACCAGCAACTACCAGTGCATTCTTATCTGCTGCTTCAGCTTCAAAGTTTGTAGTTGCAGCGCTGGCACGGTAAATAAGGAATGCACCAATTACGGCCAGAACAGCGATAATGATTAAGGAACGTTTCTTATTTAGTCTTCTCGGAGAGCTTACTTGCTTAGATTTTGTAACGGTGCTTCGTAGTCTCGAAGCGGGTTTTTTATTGGTTTTTGCCGGCATTGTTGCTACCTTTTTTGTTTTTGTTAGATAGCACATATGTACCATACACTCATGGTTAGTGTCAATTAATTATCTTAAAGAGTCACGTACCGTGTTTGCGCTATACTGTTAGGGTAAGCATGATAGAAAAACTGAAACAGTACCTCAAACATCCTTCCTTAAAAGTTCTGGGCGACACCAGGGCATTAGGGCTCATTGCGTTTGGTGTCATTGCGCTACTAGTTAGTTGGAGTGGAGTAAAAAGCATCCAAACAAACTATGAACTACAGAAGCAGATCTCTGAGCTTACCCAGCAAAACGATGTCGCTAAGCTCGAGAACACTAATTTGAAGTTACGCAACGAGTACTACAAAACAGATCAGTTTCTAGAGCTTGCCGCAAGACGACAATTTGGAAAGGCAGCTCCAGGCGAGGCAGTCTATATAGTTCCAAAGGCGGTGGCGCTTGCTAACTCGGTAGATTTGACAAGTACTAAGGTTGCCGAAAAAAATACGATTGCAAGCAAGCCTTTTTACCAGGAAAACTTAGAATCTTGGGTGAACTTCTTTTTCCGTCGCAAGTAATTATAATTAACGTACTCGGGTAATGAGCCGGAGGTTGGCCAGGTAATGGGCTGGGTCGACGCTGGGGTGCGAAGTCAAATAGTGCATGTGCTTGTCGATGAACGGTCGTAGGTTATCGGGGTATAGGTCCCCGTCTGTACTGTAGCTTGACTCCGTGCTGTATTGCTCGTTCTGGAGCATGGCCATTAACTCACTTTTAATTTGTTGGCCTTCTTCGGAATCCACGAAGTCCGCTTGGCGTTTGTTTGTTGCCATAACTATGTTCCTCTATTTATGTACTTAAGTATACTCCTAACAGATACAATTACCTAATGAGCGCTTGGTGTACACTAGCCAAACGCCGACAAAAGCGTATGCTTATGAGGTAATGAGTGTACGAAAATTCCGTTGGTCAAAAGATTACGAATCTGCCGAAGAGGAGCTGGTAGAGCTGCTGCAGTTTCGTGGCATTAAGGCAAGGCGGATTATAGAAGACCCAGAATTATCACTTCCAACAACGGTCGCGGATCACGATCAACGGTTGTGGTGTGCTGAAGGTTCGTTTAGTGTGAAAGCTGGTGATAAGCAAGTATCAATGCAGCCTGGTGATGCCTTGGACGTTTTGTCGGGTACCACATACCAGATCCTCACTGGCATTGCTGGGTGTATCTATTACTTAGCTTGAGGTTTGGTGGGAATTATAATTGCGGCGACAATGTAGCTAATAATGCCAGGGATAATGCCTGTCAATACGGTTAGGACAATCATACCCAATCGAACAAGTGTTGGGTCTAGTTCAAAATACTCACCAATTCCGCCACACACGCCCGCGATCTTTTTTTCTTCTGACAGGTAAAGTATTTTCATGACGCTGATCTCCATTTCTTTTGTTTATGTGTGAGCAAATAGATGATTGGCAAAAAGCCCGCGCTGTTAACTGCTAGCAGTACGACAAACCAAGTGGATTGATTATTGCGTGCAGAACGCCAAAGTGCCAGGCCTCGCCACACCAGGTCCCATATAAGGAGAACCGGGAGAATGTAAAGTAGGGTAGGTGAAATAGAGTAGTCCATAGTTATTGTCCGGTTATGAACCGGCCTCCGCTTCCATTTTCTGTAATCTGGTGTAGTAGTCCGGGATCTCTTTTAGGTGGGCCCAGGCTATTTTTGCTGTTATACCTAAGTCATCGCCTGTTACATTTGTCTCTGGGTCATGAACAGCATGCTCTAGTTCTATGGTGAGGCCAAGCCTAAATTGTTCGATATTAACTTTACTAAAATCAATACCAACCTGCTCGCCGATAGCCATTGCCTCGTTTTGAGTAAATTTTCTAAGCATCACATTGTCGTCCGCTTACTTCTCTGCCATTTTATAAACATCCGTTACTATTTCGTGAGTAGGTACTATACGTGCTCGTTTTTTCTTATCATCGGGGAGCCCGGTTAACAGTAAATATCCTTGCCACCGATTGTCTCCAACTGCGAGTTCAAGATGAACGAGGTCTGTCAGGTGTAACTGGTCATCTACGTTGTACAGCCTATATTCCCCTACGCTCAGTATACAGTCTGTCTTGTGCATATTATGGGTGGTTACCAATATCTCGCCGATATTTGAGGGTTCTATCCAGGCGTACGTATTGTCATCGAGGCACATAATTTTGGTATTATGCTTTGTCTCGATAAGCTCGTAGTGGCCTGATTTAATTAAGTCAATCACGATGTTTTGCCATTACTCTTTTCGTGCTCCA
>CAYJDY010000038.1:0-7940 GCA_964369045.1 uncultured Candidatus Saccharibacteria bacterium | reverse complement strand
CTACCGAAAGAACCCAAACCATTTTGGCAGTGTTGAATTAGCTTTGAGCCGCGAAATTGGGCGATTAAGAAACTTGGCGGACAGAGTAAACCCACCTGAGCCAACCGAAGATGATGACGATGTATAACTAAGTAGTTTAGCCGTAATGCGTCACTGACAGGCGCATTACACAATAATCTGGCGCATTATCGCGCTACAACGAGAGTTAGATGGGGATATTAAGATGAAGATGACTTTTTTATTTAGATTGAAATTGTGCTATGAGGTTTTGACAATAAAAAGTGGACACAAGCATAGCGCACAAGAGAAGCAGCTATCGACATTTCAACGAGGCTATGCCGCAGGGATGAAAGACGCAATGCTGGAAATGAGAGACTAAAAACGGAATCTAACTATCTATTAAGCCGTAACTACCGCAACAAAATATACATGAGCAAGGTTGCTAAAAGCAATGAAAGTTTATGTGATTGGTTGGGTAGTTATCGGACTTGAATAGCGAGTTAGGCATAATTAACGATGAATGAGGATTGATGTTATGAACAGTAAAGCAATGATTACAGTTATTAACGATAAAGCTGTTGTTGAAGCGATCGGAAGATTACGAGGACGGGCAACAAGTCACAAAAATGCTGCAAAACAAACAGATTGTGAAAAGAAAAGAATGGCTCACATGAGTGCTTATAACGACTTGATGAGTTTATCTAATGATTTAGCAGAATCGACAGACAATCCAGAACTAGCAAAAAGCAACAAGGCTTATACTTGGGCTGTCAGCAAGTGCGATGCCTAACTCTGTTTTAGGCACCTACCTTAGGTGCCTAATACCTCTTCAAAACTCTAAACCTTTGATTTAAAATACCTTCCCAAATTAAAAACACCTAGTAGAACAACAATGGCTTACACAGGCTGGGTTGATGTTAGCAAGAACGGATCGCCGACAACATTGCACAAGGATAGGCACCCTGATTACGTGCTGTTGACTTTAAAAGAGCGACAGGAGATGCGAGAGGAGATTGTTAGCAAATTCGGTACGTTGACGGCTTTTTGTAAAGAAAACCCTTGCCTTTCCGTACCTCAGTTGGTGAGACTGTTCACGGAGGGCTGTAGGATTAAACCGAGTAACTTGCAGAGGATAAGAACCGCTTTAGAAAACGCTTCTGTCGAGAAGTGAATGTTCCCAGTTAAAGCAGGTTTGGGGAAATACATGATGTACGTTCTCCAAGCCCGATAAAGTCAACCCGCTACGCTTCAAAGTATCTGCCACATCTTCAGAGCAGAACCACATATCATTTTCCTGCCAGTCGCGGTTAATCCCTAAACCTAAAATCCCTGTGTAGTCGTATGGCTTACCCAGTTTAGATTTAGCGATGGCCGCCATCAACTCAAAATCTTCAACTTCCTGCACTAATTCAACCAAACACCATGTTTTTGCTCGGCGTTTGAAGTCCCCGAAGGAGCTTAAGTTTACCCCACCATGAGATAGTGTGGACTCAATAATAACCGCGTCATTGGTTAAATTCGCCTCGTCCGTTAGCACCAAACCCACATGGCTCCACTGACATGGTTTACGGGTACGAAGCGTGGTAACAGCCCGTATGAGAGGGCTGAGGGGAAGTTTGCTGTTGCTAAAGAGCAATCGAACTTTGGAAGACATAACTTATTCCCCGTAAATGGCAGGCCACTTAGTCTTTGCAGCATTTTGCACATAATCGTAGTTATCAGGGTCATTAGATAACCATAACCCTACTTTTAAGACTTCTGCTGAGTAGAAATGGTCGTTCTTTTGAGTGACCTTGTTGCTTAACAAAGTATCTAGCAAGCTTACCGTTAAGGGCACCCAACTACCCGACATGGTTTTCCATATCTTAGGGAGGCCTTGTTGTTCTAAGTAAGCTAAGTAAGCTCTTGTGTTTGGTTTGTTTGCGTCTTCGTAGTTATCTCTTGCTAGTGCATCAGAATGAAACCACCCTGAAGGGGTAGGGTAGCCTCCATGCTCTAAACGATCATCCCTGTATTTTTTGATTTCTTCCCACTTAACGAGACGTTTATACTCTAAAAGTAACGAAGTTAAAGTTGCCTCATCAGGTAATGTATCTCCACCGTCCCAAACAATGTCATTGTATGTTTCAGCAGAGGCATGACAACTCACATTCGGGTAAAAGTAACCAATTACATCAATGTAAGGGTTATACATTTAACACCTCCATTAAACTGTAGTCTGTGTTTCTGTTTCCACCTAAGTTCACACCAGCAGAAGCCCCTACATAAGTTGTACCGTTGTTGCTTGCACCTACACGGACCTGTACAGTCTTAAGGGTTAAATCAACACTGTCAAACCAAGTGTGAATAGGTAGGGATAAAGGTCTTCCTGCTGTGGCTATATTAACTGAGTGGGTATAAATAAGTGATGTGTTTACCCATACGGTAGCCGTGATTGTTCTATTGTTATTACTGTGGTCAACATTCAAATTCAGGGTTAGGTATTGTTTAGATGCGACTGCTTTAGGGGTGACACTCAAACTAAGCAATTGAAACCCCTCAGTAATCAGAGGGGTTGTGTTATCAAAAGGCAGTTGTGTTGTACCTGACACAGCGTTTACTGTACCTGACACAACTTGAATTACTTGACCTAAGGTTAAGTCTAGCTCAAGTAAGTCTTGTCCATTAACCGTAACTACCTTTTGAGTTGGCATTTTAAGCTCGTTTAATTTTGGTGCCAGCGTTGGTGAAGTTTAATTCAGTTGCGCTGATAGCCGTACCAACTTCCTGCCATAACGTACCACTGGCTGTTGGACCTGTTGCGGTTAAACCACCAGCGACCGTAGAGCTTAGGAAGTAGGTTGCGTCGATAGTTAAACCACTCAAACCTGTCATCGTGCCTTCAAACTGAACAGTGACAGGGTTACCTGTAGTCACTGCGGTTTGTGACCATCCTTTTGCGTAGTGGCCTGCAACAGCCGCAGTTGCGTTTGCAACAGTACCGTCTGTTTTAATATAAACGAGAGCGTTGGCTGCAATATCTTCAAACGCATTGCCAACTTTTACTTCAGGTGCAACGCCAGAAGGCATCATCGAAGAAGCCAAACGGCCTGTGTTATCTAAAGCAGGGATTAGGTTTTCAGCACCTGAACCACCCGTCTGTGTTGCTTTCACCTCAGTCATTGCCTGAGTTGCATCATCAATTTTAATAAAGCTTTGACCAGCCATGATTTACGCCCTTTTAATCGGTTGAGAGATTCTGATTACGATTTTAGTAGGCGTTAACGCAACTCCTACCTGCTGTACAAATACTACACCAATTAGGCTTTGCGTTAAAGTGCCATCTGTGCCTAAGAAGACTGGTTTCTTCGGTTGCCAAGCCCAAGCTGTATTTACCATGAACTCATCCTCGGCAACCGCAATCACGTTACCGATATTCCCTGTCTGCTTGGCCAAACCAATTAGCGTATTCAGGTCGGCTAAATTGGTAGCCGAGCAGCGTTCTAATTGATTGAGTGCGTTTACTTTAACCGCATATCCTTCAACAATCATCTCAGCGCAAGGTAAAGCAATTTCAGTCTCCACTGTTGGCGCGGGTAAGGGGTTTGAGGTGTCGTAGAGAGTGTAAGCAGAGGGCGATAAAGTTAAACCTACCAGTGTACGAAAAGTCAGCGTGTTAAGCGCAACAATCTTGAAGCTGATAAAACCACTTGCGTCAGTCTTCAATACATTGCTAATAGGCTGATTCGTTATTGGGTGAAACAAACTAGCAGGGGTTACTCCGTCAAGCAGATATACGACAACCTGTTTAAGTAAAAGGGGTTGATTATTTACTAAACACTGGAGACGGAGTAAGAACATTATTGGACACCTTTTAACTTTTCTTGGGTTCGTAAAGTCCCTAAGCCAAGCATACCAAATAACAGTGTCATCAGCACGGAAATATCTAAAGCAGGAAAAGCGATGTTATGTCCTGCCAACATACCTACCCAAGTTAAGACTGGGGAGACAATAAACTGCATGGCTAGACCTAAAGCACTTACCCAGCCAACAAAAGGTCTCCAGCCGCCGCGAAACAGGTCTGTACCTGCTTCAACCTTGTTGACTTCAATCTGCCCTAAGGAGAGTCGTAGCTCGGCATCCAGCTTTGCGAGTTCACCACTCTGAGCTAATTCAATGGCCTTCAGCTTTGTCTCGGCTGCCAGCTTAGGGTCAGGTATTAGTTTGTCGATAATCGACCCTAAAACAGGGATTAAGCTCCACATGGCCCACCTCATATAAGCGAGTTAAAAGGTTTTGCCTGCTTGAAAGTCTGCCAAGCTTAGACCTGCTGTGTATTGAAAATGTGCCATTTCTTTCATCTTACCCTTCCATCGTCCTGACCAAGTTAGCCCACACGCTTCACCAATCTCGCCAACTTTAGCCCACAAAGCTTTGTCGTCAGGAGCAGTTGTGCCCCAAACAGGTTTACCGTTACGCAAAGGCACAACATCAAGTGCCACGCGCCAGTTGTGAAAACTTTGACCACCTTTAGCGTTCGTGACTATCTTACCTGAGGTAGTACGTCCTTGAGCATACAGGGCATCCTGAGATTGTTTATCTCGGTAAGTTGACGTGACAAGCAAGTCGATCCCCGCTTGACGGCAACGCTCGACAAACGTGTAGGCTTTACCTGCAACAGTAGGGTGTAAATCTTTAATATCGCGGGAATTTATCATCATTGTTCTCACTTAAAACTCTGCTGTAGGAGGTGTAAAATCGGCTGTGTAAACAGCAGCACCTTCAAATATTCTAAATTCGTCTGACCCTAGTGCTGCATATGTTGTGCCTGATTGTGGCGGTGAAACTATTTTTGAAAGCGATGACAGTATTGGCGATGGGCGTATAACCGTTTAATGGCTTTAGCACCCCACTATCCAGCCGCATATTTTGCGCTGTGATTGCTGCGTTGTCGGGGAGTTTCACGTCTGCATAACGTGGAAACTCACCGATAAGTGGAGTTGCTAGTTTGATACGCAGGATTAAATTGTAATACCCCGTCTTGCGTAATACGCTTTAAACCAGTTATAAACTAAGGCCAAATTCTCATCAGAAAGAGCCTCGCTATAAATCGCAAAGCCTAAAATATCCATAGGATCAGACATAGTGCCACCACTAAGGTATGAACTACCAACTCTAAGATTTCCACACTTATCACGAACACCTGTAGGACTTCCAACACTGGAACTATCTCCAGCGGTTAGATCATTCGTTTTTAGTATCTGTGTACTGTTATTAAAACGTGATGCTATGCAGCGATTACCAACACTTGCTATCCTGAGTAGGCTTGGTGTGCCAATACCACTAGCAGCTCCCAATGTCGTACCGTCATAGTAACCAACTACTGATCCGAGTAGATTGTTTGTGGTACTTACTCCTTGTGGCACTGATCTTAATTGTGCGCCCAATGGGTAAACCAACGGTGCGCCAGTTCTTGTTGTCCCCGTGTTTGTAATGTAGTACCCATTTTGCTTTGCGGTAGAACAAATAACAATAAATGTAAAACTATCTGGTTCAGCTATCGCGGTTTGCAGCCATTTTGAAACATTTTGAAACTGCACTGAATTAGCTGAAATCGTAGGAGAACCAACAAGAGTAAAATCTGTTTTACCAAGTGCGTAGTTTTTTTGACTACGCGCTGTAGTTCCGCCCATTATACCAAATGCTTCACAATTTGTTGCATACGGTAAAACCAAGCCAATATTGTTTGCGCTTGCATCAACACCTGATGCCGTAATAACTACACCCGACATAATAAACCCCTTAGTTTTTGAAAATAGCCATACGGCCAATTTTGATAGTTGCAGTTGAACCAACACCGCCAAACCTAAACTTTAGTCTAGCATAACAGCTAGTTACTGAGCCTGTATCACCGAGCGTAAGTTTTGGTGTTTTCATTACCCCTGTTACATTGTCTTGATTATACATAACATCAGTCCATGCGTCTGTTGCCACAGGTTGGGTAGCTGCATACTCTAGTGTTGAAACACTAGAGAATACACTATTAACGCTGCTGCGAATCTCAAGTTGAAAACCCCTGTTTTTTAATAACCCTGACATTGATACTTCTGCTGCTGCATATAAAACATCCCCATTAGTAACGTATGCAGATATATCATCCATGAGTATGCTCAACTCGTCATTTTCTGCACCTGCGTTTGTGATTGTTAACACCCAGTCATAACCAAAGCCGTCCGCTCTAGCAACTAATGCAGACGTGACTAAACCTGCGCCCCAAGTACCTGTTTTGCTAATTGTGCAGTTCGCAGGAATAGTGCCTGTAACAACTCCTGACGTGCTATTAATGCCACCCGTGTCTGTAAATAATGGATTGTTAAATAACTGCTTAAACGTACTGCTTAAACTGTAGCGTTCACCTGCAAATTTAGGCAAATAATCAAGTATTTGATTGTCTTTGATAAATGATTGAGCATAAGCATATCCCTGTGCCAATGCCCCCAAAGGGCTTTGGTGGATATGGTCATCCGTTTGCATCATACCGTTTTTTGCAGAACCTGTGATTGATAAGGGGTTAATCATTGCGCTAAAACTATCAACTAATGTAAAGTTTTTACGAGTCAATGCTTGTTCACGCAACCACTTGTTTATATTACAAATACGCGCAATATTTGCTTCATTAAATGTTGCATGGCCTGTTTCAAGTGGTGAGATAGTACACCAACGGACATAAATACCGTTTGCATCAGCTAAATCAAATATAGATGCTAGATTTGATTTAGTAACCGATTCACTAACAGCATAATCATTGATGCCGCCTTCTCCCCATAACTCATCAGGCGCGAATGGCAAAACATCTGTTAGAAATCGGCTCAACATTAGAGCTGTTGTATTCCCGCCAATGCCAGCATTACATACAAGCTCAATATTTCCGTTTGTGAAATAATGCGCCCACGCTAAATACCCATAATCGGCTAATCGTTTTAATTTAACGACTGCGTTTGAGGTTTCTAATGATACTTGTTCTGTTCTTGAGTCGCCAAATGTTGCAATTCTTCTAGCATGAGGCAATGTCGAAACTGCTGTACTTGATGTTAAACCAACGGCTTGCAAGCCGTCTGTACCATTGAGCGACATTAAAATAAAACCGTCTTGGTCAGTTAATAGATAACCATCGACTAATGTGCTGTGCGTAATAGACCAAAGTGTAGTGTCCAATAAACCTGAATCTAGTTCAAAAGCTGTGCTTTTTAATTTTCCGATTGCACTTAATGTCGCATAGATAAATCCGTCAGGGTCTATTAGTGTGAATGATTGCGATATAACATCGCTGAGATACTGCACAATAAATGTACCAGCATCTAGCAGGCCAGCACTAACAGTATTTGTTAATGTTTTTATTTCACCATCAGTGATGGAAGCAATAATGAATCCATCAGCATCAACAAAATTATATTGAGCTTGAGCATGGGCACTATATTTAATTAAGCTGCTACTTGAATAGCTATTAATATACTGAGCAACACCCGCATTATTTTTATACAAGTCAAACATAATGTCGGATGGTGTAGATTGCGGAACGCTGAAGTAATGACCGCTTGCTACTGCCGCAATACCTGCTGCTGTTGTCGCGTAAATTCCTGAACTTAGTTGAGCGATAGCTGCGGATGCCTCTGCTGAAATTTTTGCTGCTTCGGATAAGTTTTTATAGTTTAGTGCTGCGGCTTCGCTTGCTGCTGCTGCTGCTGCTACTGCGTCTGCATAAACAGTTATACCTAATTGGCCTTTTAACTCCCAAACCATTGAGGTTTCTTTGAAGTAAATATCCGAGGTAACAACATCCAAGTAGAAAGAACCTGCTGGTAAAGCATTTAGAGGAACTGTCGAAGCAGGTGCGCCTAAACCGTTGCCCCATTGAACGCCATAGAGACCAATAAAATCTAAACTGCCCTTAGGAACCCAAG
>CAYJDY010000037.1:7173-8586 GCA_964369045.1 uncultured Candidatus Saccharibacteria bacterium | reverse complement strand
ATGGGAATAATTCATAACAAGCTAGGGCCAAAAATGCCATTTGTCAGCTTTATACTCCTTGGGTTCGTTGCACTAATATTAGTGTTTTGGAAATTCGTATTCTTGCGCAACCCACTGCGACTCACGCCGGAAGACCCAGACGTCATCATTAGCCCAGCCGACGGTAAAGTTATCGAGGTTCTGGAGTTTAGCGGAACAGAGATAAAACTATATAAGGGACAAAAGAGACTGTTGGGACTGATTAATACATTGACTCGTGACGTAGCAAAAAATGGCTATATCGTTTCGATATTTATGAGCCCTCTCGATGTACACCACAACAGGTCACCAATCGACGGAACCATCAAAAGTGTCGTGCATACTAAGGGAAAATTTCTGCCCGTAAACACGTTCGAAGCAGGCTTGGTCAACGAAAAATCAGAGACTATCATTGTTGGCGACAAGATAACATTGAAGATGATTCAGATTGCTGGGTTTCTGGCTACCCGTGTCATCACCCACGCAAAGCCAGGTGATAGTGTGGATCGTGGCCAGGTGATTGGCTTGATTAATCTCGGAAGCCAAGTCACACTGATAGTACCCAAAAACGTTAAAATTAGCGTAGCTAAAGGCGACCGTGTCGTTGCCGGAGAGACAATCCTTGCAAAAATCAATTCATAGAATCATGACCCTGCCCGACTATGTAACCTGTATGAACCTGGTTGCGGGGCTGCTGTCGATCTATAGCGCAGTCCACCGTCACTACGTAGTTGCGGCCATTCTGCTGCTTGCAGGCGTGCTGTTTGATTTCCTTGATGGTTTCTTGGCTCGTAAACTCAAACAAGAGTCAGACTTCGGCGCCGAGCTAGACTCGTTATCCGACTTGGTAACATTTGGCGTGGCGCCAATGGTACTAGTGATGTCTTATTACAATATAAATTGGCTATCCTTACTGTCGATCTCCTTACCAGTGTTTGGTGCACTTCGATTAGCGCGACACAACATCAATCGACACCTCACCAAGGGCTACCTCATCGGGCTACCTATAACTACTGCTGGGGTTGTCGTGCCCTTTCTGATATTGCTACATGCTGACCAGTACATCGCTGCAGCAACAATCATTGGCTTGTCAATCTTCTACGTTAGTACGCGCCGGGTCAACAAACTCTCTCGCTAGATGAATTTTGGAGTATACTAGAGGGTAACGAAATGGAACTAAGCTTTTTCATCTTAGAGATAATGATTTTGGTCGGCCTGTCGGCAGTATGCTCTGGCCTCAATATTTCATTAATGTCACTTGATGTTCATGACCTTGCCCGCAAGGCCAAGCTCGGCGACAAAAATGCCCGCAAAGTACTACCACTCCGCCAGAATAGTCACCTCAGTTTAGCCAGTATTTTACTCACGAACGTAGCTGTAATTTCGATAACCAGC
>CAYJDY010000037.1:4119-7073 GCA_964369045.1 uncultured Candidatus Saccharibacteria bacterium | reverse complement strand
GAGATCAAGATTATGCGTGCAGCATTAGCACTCAGCCAAAAACGAGTTAAGAAAATCATGACACCGATTCGTAATGTCTACTGGCTTAGTTCTACTACAGTAATTGATGCTGACAAGCTGGATGAAATCAAAGAAAAACGCTGGAGTCGAATCCCTGTGTTTAACAAAGAACTCACCAAGTGCTACGGGATCCTACTCATGAAAGACTTTGTGGATGTAGATTTCGATCATCACCCACAAAATGTCATGGATCTGCAATTGCACCCATCAAAGACGGTTGGTTGCATGACTGCGCTCGACACCATGTTTCGTAAATTCATTAGTGCACGCACGCATCTCATTCCAGTAGAAAAAGATGGTCGTATCGTGGGTATCATCACCATCGAAGATCTTGTGGAAGAAATCCTGGATCACGAGATCCAAGACGAATCAGACCACATCAAAGGACGCACAAATAAGCCCGTCAAACGTGCAAAAGTAACTGCTTAACAGCTGGCAGTAATCATAACTTGTTCGGAATCTGGAAGTACGTTAACGACAACTTGATCAGGACCATGTACGGCAAAGTAGTCATAATCCGAACGCCCCGTAGGATCAACTGAGCCAACAGCCTCCGGTTTAGTGCCCGCGTCTTCACCAATAACATCAGAGGAGTATTCAAACTCAGTGTTATCTGAGTTTCTGACAACCGACACAGTAAGTGTGGTGTCTTTATCGGTATCAACAAAGAATGTCAACCGCTCCTGATCTTCTGCAAAGCTGGAACTCGTGATACTTCCATCGCAAGGAACGTTATAGTTATCGTGATTCATTCGCGCGCACCCAGTCAGCATCAGCACACCGGCTGCCGCAATACGAAATAACGGAGCTCGGCGCTTTGGCAACTGATTTAATTGAGCAATATTTTTTTCCATAAGTGTTCATTGTACAACTTTTTGGCACTTACTTCAATATTAGTGCCTTTACACTCTCTTCCTTCTAGGCATAAATATCTTCTAAAAACATCGGTAATCTGGTAGATTATATACAAGAAGTATATGCTTATGAATAAAAAACAGAAATCAGGTACATTTTATTCTCTCGCTAGTAAAATAATGGGCTCCAAATACCATGTCCTCGTTTTTGTCGTTGCCTTTGCTCTGACAGGTGGAACCTTTCTGTTGATGTCATCAAAGGCTGCTATCCCATACGCCACTGACCCTAGCCATGCCGCAGCCTGTGTACAGAATACGCCGAGTAAAACCGCAGTGCGCCCTGGAGAGAACTTTACAGCGGTAGTTAGGATTCAAAATACTGGATCATCTACGTTCAGTGGCGCCTTCGGCACCGCTTTGGCAGAGTACCGAGACGGGCCAGGCATATGGAGTGCAAGTGGACTGGACCTCAGTGGTAATGTACCCCCTGGTGGTATTGCGACCTTTAACCTTAGCCTCAAAGCACCGAGTAATCCGGGCCTATATAGTTTTGAATGGGGTATGGCCATCGTATTTCAGGGCTATATTCGTAATCCGTGTACAGGCGTGGGCATTGCGGTAGCAAACCCACCGACAGTCACACTAGTCGCCAATAATCAAAATAGTAATATTTCTGTGACTAAGGGTGCCTCACTAGCTCTTAGTTGGACATCAGCGAATAACCCCAGTAGCTGTACTGCTTCGGGTAGTTGGGGCGGCGCCAAGGCTGGCAGCGGCCTTGAGAGTCGAACCGGTGATACCGGTTCGACGGGCACAAAAACCTACACGCTTACTTGTTCAAATGTAGTTGGGTCCGGGAGTGCAACGCGTGCTGTAACAGTCACCGCACCTCCGCCCGCTCCTGCGACACCGTCCACAGGCACCCCAACAAAAACGCCAGCCAAGTCGAGCGGTTCTAATACCTCAAAGAACAAAACCACAACCCAAACACCGAGCGCAGCATCCGCTGCATCTGTCACTACGCCACCAGGAGTTGCGGAAGCGTTCAGCGCTCGTGTGGTGGACGAATCAAGCATCGAGCTCACTTGGAAGAGCCCAACCTACGAGGGCATCATCACCGGTTACGAGCTAGAACGGTCTACCAACAAAACCGATTGGACGAAGATTAACGATGACCTGATTCCAGATAATATGTTCACCGATACAGATGTAAAGTTCGAAACGACCTACTATTACCGCCTAAAAACCGTGGGTGCAAATAAGATGAAGTCCGACTATGCTACGACCGAGGTCACCACTAACAAGTTCGAGTCAAATACCTCTGATGGCGAAACAACGCTGACAAGCGAAGACCAGCGGGTAAACGTTTACATCCCGGATGACGCAATAGACGGTGATGCATTATGTACCCTACGTAACAATGCCGACCTGCTGCCACCGACAAAAAACAAATACGAACCTTTTGAAGGCCCTTACCAAATACTGTGTAAAAAGGCCGACGGCAGCATCATAGCTAATTTCAAGACACCTGTCCGCATTACAGTCAATGCCGAAAAGAGTGGCTTCAAAAAACTAGCCTACTTTAACTACACGAGTGACTGGGAAGAGGTTGATGGCACTCTCGAGAAGAGTTTGGGTACATTTGAGATCAAAGATCAAACATCATTCGCTGTACTGGGTCAAAAGAGCTCCACACCACTATGGCTCAAGATTATCATCTCTATAATTGTCCTGCTGGTCGTGATTGTTGGCGGACTGCGTTTAATCTACTTCGTAAAGGGAATCCAACAAAGAAATGCTATCAAACAAAAGAGTGAAGATTACTACCACAAAGAACACGGTATTTAGACAGCGCGTATGATCGTCATTTGTGACGAAGGCAATGGGAAGACACTGTTTACCATTTCGCCGTCTTGTACCATTTCTACTAATAGTGCGTGTTCTGGGCCATCTGTATAATCTGGAGCTCCCGATGACAACCTGCCTTCATACACAAGTTCGCCATTTTCGAGATCACACGTACCCAGTAATATCCCACGC
>CAYJDY010000037.1:0-4019 GCA_964369045.1 uncultured Candidatus Saccharibacteria bacterium | reverse complement strand
AAAAGCATTCTTGTTCCATTGATAGTAGTGAGACCTAGCTCTCTGGCCTCACGCAGCAACGGAGTTTCTATCGGCATATAAAGGGCATCATCAACTGCTACACCACGACTAAGTACCCGTAGTGCTGCGGGAGAAAGTGGCAAATCACCAGCACTTAGTGTGCCCTCCTGGCCGACACTCGTAGTGTTGTACACGATATCAAGCTCACGCAAAGTAGCTTTGTCATGAAGGGTCAGTTCTTCTAGGCCGTCCGTGGTAGTCCAGCTGAACTTAGTTTGTTTTGTAGTACTCTGCAGTTCCTGTGATAAACTTCTAGCCCGCTCAGGGGTTCTATTGGCGATCGTAACTGTCCTGGCACCCCACTCGGCAAGTCCATAAGCAACAGCACGTGCGGTACCGCCCGCTCCAATCACCAAGGCCGTCTTGTCCTGGATGGTTACACCTGCTTCTTGCAAGGATTGTACTGCGCCCATCCAGTCAGTATTGTCTGCCGACCATTTGCCATCTCGGGGCATACTCAGCGTGTTAGCTGCGCCTATTGTTTTTACAGCGTGAGAACTTGCATACATACGCCCTGTTTCCAACAAATCCGTTTTGAATGGCATGGTTACGCTCAAGCCGACAACGCCCTGATCGAGTAGTTGGTCCAGTTCTTGCGCCAGACGCTCTACGCGCGCTTCAGGTTCTACTTCCTCGAGCTCGAATGTTCCATAGCGGAAGTCCACATCCATCTCTTGGTATGCGGCATTGTGCATTATTGGCGATAACGATTGGCTTACATGTGTTCCGATAATTCCGACGTTAGGTTCGCGTTCTGTCATAGGAGTAGTCTGTATGGTTTAGACGCGTAGTGCAAGCATGAGCGGAATCAGACTAACCTTTTAGCTCTGCGACGATCTTCTCAATGCGTCGGGTTTTGGTTTCTTCAGCCTTAGCTTCTGTAACCAAACGAGCATACTCTTTGCGACGAGAATAAATAAGGTCATGGAATACTTGACTCAGTCCATGTGTCTTCAGCGCCTCAACTAACTCCGGTGGAACGACAACTTCTCGGTAGCCACTATCTAGTTCTAGCGTTACTGTCACTCGATCACCAGATGCTACACCCGAAGCTTGTCGATCTTTTGTCGGGAATACAACCAAACACTTGCCACCCATCCCAGCAGCTGTACTCTGGTACGTATAGCCCTTCACCGTGACCTTCAGTGGTGCGCGTTTATTGCCACCTAGCTCAGCCAGATTTTCCAGCGGAATCTCTATGGCTGCGTGATTATCAAAACCGAGGATCACTGTTTCGAAGGTTGTTTTCATATGTATATCATACCACCGCGACAGAACTCTCTTTAGCCAGCAAGGCGTCGCACTTCGTTTATTGCATCTGCATGGTTGGTTACATGAATTGTTTGAAAACCGAGTTTGCTAGCAGTTATTGTAGCTATTTCTCTGTCATCCAAGAAGACAACTTCGTTTGGCTCCACTCCACCCAACTTTTCTAGAGCAATCCCATATATCTGCTCACTCGGTTTTCGAGCGCCAACTTCACAGCTCAGTATCACTGGATCGAATTCGTCGTAGCCTCCATTCTCGCGGATAATTTTTGCTGTAATCGACGAGACGTTAGAGAGTATTGCCACTGTATATCCTTTTGCTCTCACATCACGCACCAGGTCAATCATCTCAGGCAATGGCGTCAGCTCACTCCAGGTGTACCAAATATCCCTATCTTTTACATCAATCAGCTTGCCATAATTCTTTTCAATTAACGCCCATACTTCGTCCTCAGTAATCTGATTAACCGAAAATGGCTTCCATATGTCTACAATCCACTTTATTGCCATTTCTACCGGCACTCCCAGATTTCTTGCCAAGCGTGTAGCCGGTACTCCATCCTGCACGCCGGCTGTAACCACCCCGTCATAATCAAACAAAAATACCTTAGTCATTTTTTGAATTTCCTGATTAATAGCACGACTCCGACAACCAGCAGTATTATTACGGCGATACCGGCAAGATGGATATAGCTGTCCTTGACCGTGACTGATTTTGTATCGTCGTTCTTCAAATGGAATGTTGTGGTCTTCTCTTGTTTCTTCAGACTGCCATCAGGGTTACACAAACGAGCAAAATCCTCTTCCGTTCCGATCACGTTCGCACTACATGCTTCTTCTGCTGATATACCGTTGCTATCCATTAGCTGAATTATAACAAACTGTTAGCCTACTGCCTTGCTTACTGTTCGAGCAGGTCGACGCCCATTTCAATGTCAGCAAATCTTTCTTGCAATAACTTCTTGGCGTCGTGCAGTCCCATGTTGTATATCTCTGGGCCAAGGTTCTGCGTGACGATGTCGATAATGTCTTGAGCGGCAATTATCCCAACCTCGTCACCATCAATCTCCTCTACGCGGGCAATGACCTCCGCGACACACTTTCGCTTTACTTCTTCTGATCCACCGTCGAATTTTCTATTCATAATTATTATTCTGCCAATCTTCTTCTCTGAACAAGCAACATCACGACGAAGAGTCCGTTGGTAAGAACGAGCGATGCTGGATACAGAACCGTGACTGCAGAAAACACATCAAGCGCAATTAGGCCTACAACGAACTTCAAACCACTCAACGCATATGTGAATGCAGGTTCAGTATATGGGTTGCTGTACGATTTACGAAATGTCGGGATAAACGCCAACATATCGATGATTGTAATCAGAATGATGGCAAGTAATGGATCATTTGTAAGAGCCCATAAACCGAGGGCGAGGAAACAACCGCCCAAGCACAACCAATCTGCTGGCGGAAAGTCGCGTTTGCCTTTCACTAACGCAAAACCGAATATTGCAAAGCTGATTAGCGCCGTGAACCCGGTTACCCATGCTCCGGCGCCAGCATTACCAGCTACCTGACCGCCAAACGCTATTGCAGTTAGCACTCCCCAAACAAGCCAGGTAAAGGCGTGAGGCTTGGTCTTGCCATTAAAAAGAGTACGGAAATAAGGCACATATCCGATAAATCCTATAATTACAGCGGTCAGGCCAAGTATATCTTTCATATTCTTCTATACAGCATACCAAAGCGGACATAAGATTACTCGGGAAATACACGACTAACGAGTCGTGGGCTCAGTCTTGCATCTTTTTCCAGAGATTGTATTTTTCAAGCCAAGGTTCCATTTCCTTTGTCGCGTTTTGTTCTGCTTCTTCGTGGCTTTTCTCGATTCCTTCATCGATCTTAGCGATGAGCTTATCTATTCTGACTACTAGTTCTGGCTCGAGCTCTAGAAAATGCTTTTTCGTAGCAAAGATATACATTGTCTGAAGACCAAAAAGGCTTTTACGGGCATTATTCCAATCATACTCTGCTGTATCGATAGTCGTTTTTGCTACAACCTGTGAAATATAAAACATCATATCATTGGCCGTGTTACGGATCTTTCGCTCCGTGTTCCACTTTTCATCTGGATTACTATCGGATATTTCGTCTGCTAGACTATACATTTTCTCTGCAATACCGACAGATTCTTTCCAAAGGGGATTATCTCTAAGTGTTTTCATATCATCACTATAACTAGGCATGCTTAAAATTAAAACAGCACTGCCGTTATAGCAGTGCTGTTTTGTGACCAGAAGGTATTACTTCCAGCCGAAGGCCTGGCTCAAAATCCATAGCGTCACTGCGATGGAGATGAAGAACAGGCCCAGACCAACCGGGCTACCCCAGCTGAACCATGAACCCCATGAGCGCCAGTGTTTTAGGCTATTCTCATGACTCCAATTGTAATCAGCTTGGTAGTCTTTGGAACTTTTGCTTGTGTTTTGCATAAGTACCCCTTGTTAATTGATGAGAGCCTGTCGCGACGCGGTTTCGACTATTGCCACGCACACGCAAGCCTACTCATTCACTTGCAGTGGTCACTATCGTCCGTTCATGTCGTTCGCCGAATGAGTGGCGCATGGTTGCAGAGGGACGACCACGTTATTGCTATTTAATCATAATATTGCGGACACAACAACCAACAGAG
>CAYJDY010000036.1:0-8931 GCA_964369045.1 uncultured Candidatus Saccharibacteria bacterium | reverse complement strand
TTATGATGAATGAATTTAACCAAGAAGAAGTATCACGAGCACGAGCAGAGCGTTCTAATAAAGCCCTGCGTAACTTGTGTTTAGGTGCAGCCGCACTTACAGGCATTGGAGTGGCTATTGAGGCCGTAACTCCATCATTGGCTGTGACCATGGCTGTCATACTTGGGATTGGTGGGATCTCGGCACATTTGAACCTACGAAAAGTTCGTGACGCATCCGAGCAAGAATAGTACAGTGGTTTAACAAACACTCGTCACGACTGTTACACTAGTCTTGATGGATATTGATGATCAGGTCAAACAGCTTAATAATGCAACAGAAAATGGTGGTGGCTGCGTACTATATGTTATGAGTCGCGATCAGCGTGTGCATGACAACGAGGCGCTGTTAAAGGCCCAATCTTTTGCACTCAAACACAAACTTCCGCTTGCAGTAGTATTCTGCTTAATGCCTAAAGTTGGCAAGCGTTCGAGAGAACAGTATCAATGGATGCTGACAGGCCTACATGAGCTAGAGAAAGAATTGAGTGCGTTCAACATACCGTTCATGATGCTCATAGGCGATCCAAGGACCACGCTGATGGGCATGGTGCACCACACAAAGCCTGCTGTTATATTTTTCGACATGAATCCACTCCGTGGGCCACGAGTACTACAGAATAGTGTAGCTCAGGCGGTAACTTGCCCTGTGTTAGTTGTTGATACGCACAATATTGTCCCAGTATGGCACGTCAGCCAGAAACAGGAATACTCTGCGCGAACTATTCGCACAAAGATTCAACGTCTCATTCCAAGCTTTCTGGCAGAGCCATCGAGGCTCAACAAGCACCCATATAGCTGGCCAGGTATAGTCAAGACCATGACTGACCTGTCTGAAATGATTAAGGACGCTGTACAAGCCATCCCATCCAGTGGACAAAAGCTAGCTTGTGTATCTGGCGAAAAGGAAGCACACAAAATACTGCACGAATTTATACGTACAAGACTCGATGGTTATGCTGTGAACAGGAATGATCCAAGTCTTGAAGGGCAGAGCGAACTAAGTCCTTATCTACATTTTGGATATATCTCCCGACTGCGTGTTGCATTAGAAGTGGAGCATGTGGCACTAAATAATGATGCGTTACGAGCAGACGCCGATGTATTTTTAGAAGAGCTTATCGTACGCAGTGCACTGAGCGACAACTTTTGCTACTACAATAGTTCGTACGATACATTAGCAGGGGCACCAGACTGGGCGCAAAAAACACTTGCCGAGCACGCAAGCGATTCGAGAGAGTTCATGTACTCCTATAAACAGTTCGAGGAAGCTCAGACGCACGACAAAGCTTGGAATGCCGCACAGTTGCAACTGGTGCGTACTGGCAAGATGCACGGATATATGCGCATGTATTGGGCAAAGAAAGTATTGGAATGGAGCCGGTCACCGGACCAAGCTATAGAAATTCTCATTCGTCTTAATGATTTTTATAGCTTGGATGGCGGTGACCCGAACGGATACGTTGGGATACTTTGGAGTGTTGCAGGGCTGCATGATCGTCCATGGTTTAAGCGCTCGGTTTACGGTACAATCCGATACATGAATTACAATGGTCTGAAACGAAAATTCAAAATAGAAAATTACATAGAGGCCCATAGTGTCTAGTGCTAACTCGTTCTACTTTTATGACCTTGAAACATCGGGCATCAACCCCCGAGAATCGCGCATCATGCAATTTGCCGGTCAACGTACAGACTTGGACTTAAATCCAATGGGCGAGCCACATAACATACTCATAGCACTCAGTGATGACATCCTTCCAGACCCACAAGCAATTATGGTTACTGGTATTACACCGCAACACACACAAGCCGAGGGAACAACTGAGGCTGATTTTATGCAAACATTTGAGCAAGAAATTGCTACGCCAGGAACGATTTTTGTCGGCTACAATACGATTCGATTTGACGATGAGTTCATGCGCTACACACACTACCGCAATTTTTATGACCCGTACATTTGGCAGTGGAAGGATGATCGTTCGCGCTGGGACCTACTAGATGTTGTCCGACTCACTCGGGCTCTTCGTCCAGAAGGAATCAACTGGCCAGTTGATGACAAGGGTAACCCTACTAACCGCCTGGAGCTACTCACCGCACAGAATGGGCTTGATCATAGTCACGCCCATGATGCTCTGAACGATGTACACGCCACGATAAGCTTAGCAAAACTGTTGCGCTCCAAGCAGCCAAAACTTTTTGATTACCTACTTAAAATGAGGGATAAAAAACAAGTATCTTCGCTTGTTGATTCCGGTAAGCCCTTTGTATACGCATCTGGTAAATACTCAAGCGAATTCCAAAAAACAGCTATTGTTACCAAAGTTGTCAGCCATCCAAATCGTAGCGGTGCGCTGGTATATGATCTCCGTCATGACCCCAGCCTATTCGCTGACATGACAATTCAGCAACTGGCCGATGCTTGGCGTTGGATCCCCTACGACGAACGAACAGAAGAAAATCCACGATTGCCAGTTAAGACACTGCAGTTTAACCGTTGCCCAGCCGTTGCTCCATTAGCGGTGGTCGATGAAGAAAGTCAAAAACGACTGGCGATTGATATGGAGCAAGTAAACAAGAACTACCAGACATTACAAACTATGACAGACTGGCCGGAAAAACTACTGGGCGCACTAAAAATTTTGGATGCAGAACAACAAAAACGGTTCGCGAGTGACGAACGACACGTAGATTCGCTCCTTTACGACGGATTTATGGGTGATGGTGATAGTAGAGTGATGGCCAAAATTAGACAAGCTCAACCCGACCAGTTGGCAAACTTTATCGAACAAGCCAGTGATGATCGAATCAAACAACTACTCCCGCTGTATAAGGCTCGAAACTTCCCACGTAAACTTACCGATGATGAGCGAGCAAATTGGGAATCGTATAAAGCAGAGCGTCTTTTTGCTGGCGGTACCGAGAGCCGGCTGGCAAAATATTTTGCTGCTATTGAGAAGCTTCAGAAGCAGCCAGACCTAACTCCAATGCAAAAGAGCGCACTCGAAGACCTGACACTGTATGGCCAGAGCGTCATGCCGAGCGATCTCACCGACTAAGTTGACGGATGACTAACGAAAATTTTGGAATTATTCTCAGGTCTGAGTTGCACTGCTAATGGAGACAGAAGCTATAACGTTGAGGCATTGATAAAATCAATATCAACCGAAGACTCAGAGGAATCTTTTTGTTCGGTGTGACGTAACTCGATCCACAAGATTGAACCAATCAAAAGGATGAGTACAGTTATGAGTACCCATGTGAGCGTAACTATGAGGTTGGTGCCTGGAAGAATCCCCAAGACGATAAAATTGAGCATTTCTTAAATCCCACTTAGATTTAACTGCAATTATAAATATAATTGAACAAATGTCAACTATATTGTAAAACGCTAATGCTCTGTTTTTTCGTATGTTCCCAGCACCACTACATCCCAGCCCAGGTTTTCGATGTTTTTTATCGCATTTTTGCCGTGTTCGGTATCCACATTTTCATCAAAATCAATATAAAAAGCATATCGCCGTGTTCTTCCGGGCAATGTATGACTGTCTAGTTTCGTAAGGTTGATACCGAGCGAACTAAACACCCCAAGTGCGTCGTAAAGTGATCCAACATTGTCAGGATCTTTCTCGGTCATTATGATACTGGTGCGGTTGGCGCTACTGTTCTTGGTAGGATGTTTCTGCAAAATAAAAAAGCGCGTGTAATTGGCCGGATCATCATTGATAGGTGCAGCGAGCGTTATACCACCATATGTTGAGGCTGCCATTTCGCCGGCAATTGCCGCTACTTCTGGATTGTCATGCTCTACGATGGTGCGCACACTCCCGGCAGTATCGTTGGACTCCTCAACGACTATATGTGGCAGATGATCGTGAAGCCACTCCTCACACTGGCTTATAGCCTCTGCCTGTGATAAAACCCGGGTGATTTTGCTAAAGTCCCCAGCAGTATTCTGTTTACTACCAATCAGGTGTAGTTGAATGCGTAATCTTATTTCACCACAAACCCATAGTTTTTTCTCGGCGAGTAATCGGTACACTGGGTTGATTGAACCATGAAGAGAGTTCTCTATGGCTACAACACCGTACTCAGTGTCACCATGCGACACGCTTTCGAAAACATCGCGGAATGTTAGGCAGGTCTTCATTCCGTATTCATCACCAAAGAATGTGCGTGCCGCCTGATCATGGAACGATCCTTTGTTCCCTTGAATTGCTACAGTAGTCATTTGCACTATGTAATCATGAAAACAGGTCACAATCAATCAAGTGGGTCATTCGTACTGGAAAAAAACTGTTTTTTCCCGTATAATTAACCAACTTTATGAATGAGTTTATCGACGTCAAAGGTGCACGGGAGCATAATCTAAAGAATATAGATGTGCGTATTCCTCGTGGCAAATTAGTCGTCATCACCGGCCTATCTGGTTCGGGTAAGTCCAGCTTGGCATTCGATACAATCTATGCCGAAGGACAACGTCGTTATGTTGAATCTCTCAGTAGCTATGCACGGCAGTTCCTAGGGCTCATGGAAAAGCCAGATGTTGATCAGATCGATGGTCTGAGCCCGGCCATCAGTATCGATCAAAAGTCGACCAGCCGTAACCCACGCAGTACCGTAGCTACGGTTACAGAAATCTATGATTACTTACGTCTTCTTTATGCACGAATCGGAATCCCGCACTGCCCAATATGCAACAAGCCGGTTTCTCGCCAGACAACCCAGGCCATCGTCGACCAGATAACAAAACGCGACAAAGACGCACGGCTACTTATCCTCGCACCAGTCGTTATCGACAAAAAAGGTGCCTTTGAGCATATTCCAGAACAGTATCAACGTGCAGGTTTTGCACGTGCACGTGTTGATGGTGTCGTATATGCCCTGGACGAATTCCCTGAGCTAGATAAGAAACTCAAACACACCATCGAAATTATTGTTGATCGACTGGTTAATAACGAAGAGAGCCGTGGACGATTGAGTCAGTCAGTGGAGCAAGGCTTAGAAATAGCCGACGGCAAGCTCCGCATTGCAAATGCCGAGGACAATAGTGAGCATCTATATAGCTTGATGTATGCCTGCATCGATCACCCAGAAGTAGCCATTCCAGAATTAGAACCGCGAACCTTTAGTTTCAACAGTCCTCATGGGGCTTGTCCTGTGTGTACTGGTTTGGGCTCTCGCCTCGAAGTCGACCCAGAGCTCGTTATTCCAAATGGGCGGTTAACAATCGCTGAGGGCGCCATCCGACCATTCAACCGTATCAATACGGACGCCTGGTATACCAAGAAAATCCAGGCTGTCGCTGACCGTTATGGGTTTAGCCTGCATGTACCAACCGGTGAGCTAACTCCAGAGCAAATTCAGATTCTGATGTATGGAACAGGCAACGAAAAATATAACGTCAGCCTTGGTTCTGGCCGATCGTTCGAAACAACTTATGAAGGAGTTGTAAATAACCTGGAACGTCGTCACAAAGAGACAGACAGTGACTTTATCCGTCGAGATATCGAGCGTTTTATGCAAGAACGCCCATGCCATGCTTGTAAAGGAAAACGACTCAAACCCGAAGTGCTGGCAGTTACCGTAGCAGATTACTCCATTATGGATATTTGTGAATTATCGATAGACGAAGCCATCACATTCTTCAATGGCATTAGTCTGAGCGAAAAAGAACAGCACATTGCGGCCATGATCTTCAAAGAAATTTGTGCTCGGTTGCAGTTCTTACAAGACGTCGGACTAAACTATCTCAATCTACTCCGCAGTGCCGTCACACTGAGCGGTGGCGAAGCACAGCGTATCCGGTTGGCTACGCAAATTGGCTCAGGATTACAGGGCGTTTTGTATGTGCTCGACGAACCATCAATCGGTTTGCACCAACGAGATAACGAACGACTCATCCGAACACTCAAGCACCTGCGCGACCTAGGCAACAGCGTCATTGTCGTTGAGCACGACGAAGACACGATTCGCACCGCAGACTTCTTGCTGGACATTGGTCCAGGAGCTGGAATCCATGGTGGTCATGTGGTTGCAGCCGGAACACCAGAAGAAGTAGCCAAGACAGAAAAGAGTATCACAGGCCAGTACCTGCGTGGCGCAAAAAGTATCGCTGTGCCAAAGAAACGGCGCAAAGGAAACGGCAATATGTTACAGGTCGTTGGTGCTCGCGAAAATAACTTGCGTAATATAACTGCTGATTTGCCACTCGGTAAGTTGGTGGTTGTCAGTGGCGTGTCCGGCTCTGGCAAATCAAGTCTGATCAATGACATTGTTGCCAAAGAATTGTCGGCTCGACTTATGCGCGCTAATACCGTGCCAGGTCGTCACGATGAGCTCAAAGGCATTGAACATCTCGACAAAGTCATCGTTATTGATCAATCACCAATTGGCCGAACGCCACGATCTAACCCGGCAACGTATACCGGACTGTTCACACCAATTCGTGAACTCTTTGCCAGTGTACCAGAGGCGAAACTGCGTGGTTATAGCCCGGGACGATTTAGCTTTAATGTCAAAGGTGGACGCTGTGAAAACTGTGCTGGCGACGGCATCATCAAGATCGAAATGCACTTTTTGCCAGATGTCTACGTGCCATGCGAAGTCTGTCATGGCAAACGCTATAACCGAGAAGCTCTGGAGATCCACTACAAAGGCAAGACTATTAGCGATGTACTAGCGTTAACGTGCGAACAGGCCCTCGAATTCTTTAGTAATCTTCCGGCTATTGCCCGAAAATTGCAGACACTCGTCGACGTGGGTCTGGGCTATATATCACTCGGTCAGTCTGCTACCACGCTCAGTGGTGGTGAAGCACAACGAATAAAGCTGGCTACCGAGCTATCTCGTCGTCCAACGGGTCGCACACTCTATATCCTCGATGAGCCAACCACAGGACTGCATATTGCTGACGTCGATAAACTACTTAACGTTTTGCACGCTCTTGTCGATACTGGAAACAGTATGATTGTGATCGAGCATAACCTTGATGTCGTGAAATCTGCAGACCATATCATCGATATGGGGCCAGAGGGTGGATCGGGTGGTGGTCAGATTGTCGCCGAAGGCACACCAGAGCAAGTTGCCAAAGTCAAAGAATCATACACTGGACAATATCTTAAAAAAATGCTATAGTTAGCATATGACGCAACCTGATATTTTTCCAGATGCAGATGCATTAATAGAATCTCTTGTAACTCCACCACAAATAAATATGCTCAAAAACCAGTATGGTCTATCTGCGATTGCCATAGAATCACTCGGCGCATACGTTATGGGTGCGCAAACTCCTGCAATGCAATTCGCTTTGCGGGAAGGCCAGCCAGCTCCTGTAGAACGAGCAACCGTGGCTGACCCCATTGATCCCGAAAATACATCAGAAGCAAGTTGGAGAAAAGGTATTCACGAGCTACGTGAGCACTGGAGACGACGTGGTATAGATGCCACAGATGAGCACCGGCAGGGTGCATACATTGCATCGTTGTATTTAGTTCATGAAAGACTTTTTTGTATAACTACTTCTGTTCAGCCAGTTGTACTACCACTTATTTATAGGCGCGAATTTCCGCAATTGTTTGGCAACGTTGACACTGTCACACTTGAAGACAGATAAGAACTAGTCGACCTTTTTATTGAGAAATACTTTTCGTAGTCCAGATTTGATCTTTTCCATCATGAGAGTACGAGTTTTCGGATCTTTTAGTACGTGTCCAAATGCGAGGGCAAGGCTGAGCACCATAACACCGATGATAACCGTTTCGATGTATCGATCGAGGTGTGGGATACGATTACCAATAAAGTAGCCAAGTAGGGTTATGCCTCCGCCCCATAGAACCCCACCAATGACGTTATAAAACATAAACTTTTCACGGCTCATTTTTCCTGCTCCAGCAACAACGGGGGCGAAAGTTCGTACAATCGGTGTGAAGCGAGCCAGGATGATGGTTTTTCCACCATGTTTTTCGTAAAATTCTTCGGACTTTTGCAGATATTCCTGTCGGAACAAAATTCCATCTTTCTTTTTAAATATTCGAGGCCCAGCACGTCTTCCGATACTGTAACCAACGTTATCGCCAACAATTGCTGCAATGATCACCGTAATGATAAGCCAAAATAGAGAAATCTTACCTTGAGAGGCAGCAAGCCCTGCTCCAAAAAGTAGTGAGTCCCCGGGCAGAAAGAAGCCAATAAGTAGCCCTGATTCTGCAAAGACAATCCCTGCGATAAATAAAATACTGATAGCCCCACCTGAAACGATCGATTCAATATTAAACATGTGCAATTAGTATAAAACATGTGAGGGCTGAATGATATGCTAGTTTAATCCAAATTTTAGTCTAAACAACAACGCTTTAAGCGCAACATCTTTGGTATAATGTAACTATTGAATTAAAGAGGTAATTATAGTGAGCGGACAAGATATTGCATTAACAGTTAACGAACGCACCGTAGTCGGTAAAGGTGTACGTGCGTTACGTCGTGATGGAATCGTGCCTGCAGTCATTCATGACCATGGGAAAGAGTCGAAGCACGTCAGTGCGTCATTCACCGAAATATCCAAAGTTTATGCGGCGGCTGGCAAACACCATCCCGTCAACCTGACTTTGGGATCAAAAAAGTACGTGACACTCATTAAAGATGTGGACTTCGAACCACGCAAACACACCGTACGGCACGTTGTATTCAACGCTATCGCAGCTGACGAAAAACAACAGACAGAAGTACCAGTGCACTTTGCAGAGGGTGAGATTCCTGCAGAGAAAGCCGGATTTATGGTCATTCGAAGCCTCGATGCTGTTGAAATCGAAGCTTTACCTAAAGACCTTATCGACGAATTGACAATTGATGCGAGCAGCCTAAGCGAGATTGGTGACAAAATCACCGTTGCTGA
>CAYJDY010000035.1:2695-8955 GCA_964369045.1 uncultured Candidatus Saccharibacteria bacterium | reverse complement strand
TTCTATGGGGTATTTCGCCGGAGGCAATTATCGACACGACACATTTGAGTATTGATGAGGTTCATAAGCGAGCGGATGATCTACTCTTATCCTACGGAATTAGCGAGCCCGTGTAACGCTAAAGGCCGATATTACTTTTAGGTCCCATGTAACTTCCCTTGTCGGGGAAACCGTCAATGACAATTTGCTGAAACTTTTCAGAGAAGCCATACTGGGTTAGGTCGTCAACACTTACGAAACTGACGCCACGAATTTCATTTGTATCAAGACCTTTTATAGTATCGCCTATTGTTCCGCCGGTCTGCTCTACTCGGAAAGTGATGTGAACAACATGAGTCTCATCTTGAATAAAATCACAAATATAGAGTAGCTCTTTGACATGAACATCAAGCCCTGTCTCTTCTCTCATCTCACGAATGAGGGCTACTTCAAGAGTTTCACGATCTTCTAAGGTACCGCCCGGCAAAGACCAGCTACGATTATTATCAACATCTTGATCAAGCACGAGTATCTGAGTGTCGTTTTGAAGTATGCCTGTGACCCGTACTTTCATAGTACGTAATGATAGTCTCTTGCCTGGTCCATGTCTAGGCCGTGAGTATTTGTTACTACCACATATAATTTAGTTTGCTATAATGATGATCAAATAGGGTGGAGATACTAATTGAGTTTTAGCAAGAAGACCGTCAAGAATATTGATCTAAAAGGCAAAAGAGTGTTGCTGCGGGCTGATTATAATGTGCCTATACATGATGACGGTACGATATCCGACGACTACCGCATCACGCAGTCTGTAGCGACTGTTAAATACCTACAAAAAGAGGGATGCAAAGTTATTATCATCTCTCACCTTGGCCGACCTAAGTCTGCAACAGACGTTTCTTGTAGCCTGAAGCCAGTTGCTAAAAGATTATCGAAGCTTATTGACAGCCCGGTTGCTTTTGCGCCTGATTGTGTTGGAGAGGAGGCAACGAAGGCTGCGGCAATGCTGAAGTCCGGCGAAGTACTGCTACTAGAAAACCTGCGCTATCACGTAGAGGAAGAAAAGAATGACAAAGTTTTTGCACAGAGCCTGGCCAGCCTAGCAGATATATTCGTTCAAGATGGCTTTGGGGTGGTGCACCGAGCTCATGCATCTACCGATGCGGTTACCAAATTCTTGCCGAGTGTAGCAGGACTATTACTGGAAAGAGAAGTCGATACTATTACCTCCGTGATGGATAATCCAAAACGCCCACTTATGGCAGTTATTGGTGGGGCAAAAATTGCTGATAAAATCGACGTGCTAAATCGCTTTATCGATATTGCTGACTTTTTGGTGGTTGGCGGTGCTATGGCCAATACCTTTTTGACCGCCGAAGGAATCGATATGGGTAAAAGCTTGGTAGACACCGATGACATTCCACTAGCTAAGCACATTATGGCGCGAGCTAAACAAGAAGCAAAGAAGCGTCACTTCGTTTTTTACCTACCGCAAGACGGTATTGCGGCCAAAAAGATTGACTCCAAGATTACGACACGGATTGTAGACTGGGATGCGCATGTGATCGCAGATGTCGAGAGCTATCCTGGACGACCTCCTCGCTCGGCAACACGTATTGCCAGTGACGAAATGATTTTGGATGTTGGTCCTTTCTCGGGTTCGTTTATTGCCGGAGGCATGCAGCTCAGTAACACTGTGATATGGAACGGCGCGCTCGGCGTCACGGAAACTGCTGCTGTACACGGTCCAGTCGGACCTTTTGCTCATGGTACGGAACTGCTGGTTGATGCCATGCTGGGACAGTTCGGACACCGACCATTTAGTGTAGTGGGTGGTGGCGACACTGTCGGCTACGTGGAGGGGCGCAAATTAACTGCTAGCTTCGACCATGTGTCTACTGGTGGTGGCGCCGGGCTGGAACTTATGAGTGGCAAAAAACTCCCTGGGGTCGAAGCTTTACTCGACAAATAGCGCTATCAACAAGGAGCTATCGTGATACAATTTATACGAAGTAACCATAAGCGTAATAAAACATGAAAAACAGCAGAACCCTCATTGTCGGCAACTGGAAAATGAATCTTAATGTACAGCAAGCCAGTTTGCTATTGCATCGCTTGCATGAGCGCATTCGTATTCGCCGTGAAATAGAGCTTGTCTTGGCGCCGAGTATGCTGGCGCTTCAGCCACTGAGTCTACAAATAGACCGGCGGAAATTCCGCCTAGCCGCCCAGAACGCCTACTTTGTAGATGAGGGTGCCTTTACTGGAGAAGTATCGTTCGCTATGTTGCAAGATCTCGTACACTACGTCATTGTTGGTCATTCTGATCGACGACACAAATTTGGAGAAAACCTAGAAACAGTACGCGACAAGGTATCTGCGGCAATTCGTAATGATATATCGCCAATCCTATGCGTAGGTGAAACACAGACAGAACGACGTCAAAAAGAAACCAAACAAGTCTTGCATGATCAGGTAACAACAGCACTCAGTAATTTGGCATCGAGTGATATCTCAAAAGTCGTCATTGCCTATGAGCCAGTCTGGGCACTCAGTAGTGGCACTGATTATTTGCACCATGAGATTCCTACACCAGACATTATTGCTGATGCCATCAAAGCAATTCGTCATCACGTGTACGAACTGTATGGCAAAAAAGCCGCCACAGAAATGCGAGTTTTATACGGAGGAAGCACTAACGCCTCAACTGCACGCGGACTACTGGAAACAGAGGGCGTTGATGGGCTCTTGGTTGGTGGTGCAAGCCTCAACTATCAGGAATTCTCGGGCATTATTGACGCCGCCTATCGAATGCAGACAGCAAGCGAGAGTGCATAATGGATGACGTTAAAGCTCCAACGCCACGTCGCTTTGATGATGTTGCAAGACCAGGTGCCACACCAGCTGCACCCAGCGCCAATCCAGTTATCGTAGGCAACCAGACGCTTCAGGCTGATCCTATGATGTCGGTTGCGCAACCTACACCTACTCCAGCTCCATCAATCCCAGTCATCCCGCCGCGGGGCGCTATTGAGAGCCCTACCCCAACTTCAGAGCCCATCAGCACCGCAGTGGATTCGCCTAGCGTTGAGCCCCTTCATAAATTCACGCACGACGCCCCAATGTTTGGCGAAATGAAGCCCAAAGCATCACCACGAAAGAAGTTCTTCGTTGTGCTAGTTGTCCTACTCATTATTGGTGGTCTGGGATTTGGCGCATGGTACTTTTTGATCAACAAAAAAGAACCCACGAGTACCCCAACCCCAGCAGTGACTACTCAACCTAAAACAACCGAGGAAAAATCAGAATCAACTGCTTACGTGGCCCCAGCAAACTACGTGACATATACAGATGCGACAAACAAGTTTTCTTTCGCCTATCCGAAGCAGTATCTGACATTCAAAGCCAATCAGCCGCCATTGGCTGATGCTGTCAGTGCAGTGTTCACCTCATCGACACTTACCACAGATTTGGCTCCTGGAGTAAATGGCCCGTTTGTCGTTACCACCTACAAGACCAAGGATGCAAAAATTGACAGCCGCAAGTACGGCCCAGAGATACAATTACAAAACGGTAAATGGATCGTAACAAAAGTAAATGTCTCAGATATTGATAACAATAAGGTCGGCGCGGAATATACAGGGCTAGACACCATGAAGGTGACTTCACAAAAGAATGGCACAGTCACTGTCTATACATTTGCAAGTGCAGACGAAGGATCGTACTTTACCAAACTATTATTTGTATCGAATGATGTACTTAATGAAATAACTCTCCCGAGTTTTAGTGATGGTACTTACGGAGCGCCTGCCAATACAAAAGCAAATGATAAAACAGCCTACAACACGATGGTCAAAAACGTCACTAATTCCGTAGCCGCAACAAAAGCCAATTAAGACACCCGGCCAAGCATAATCTCTGATAAGATAGATCAGTGAACAAAGACCTACTGGAAAATCTAAACCCGGAGCAAAAACGTGCCGTCGAAACAACGGACGGACCGTTGCTAATTCAGGCAGGTGCAGGGAGTGGCAAGACTATGGTGTTGACGCACCGAATTGCACATATAATCTCCAGCCACCTGGCTACACCGTTTAATATTTTAGCCGTAACGTTTACCAATAAGGCTGCCAAAGAGATGAGGCAACGTGTCTGGAAACTGATGAACGATGGTACGAATAGCGAGGCCCCGCGAAGCTTCATGCCATATATGGGCACTTTTCATAGTATCTGCGTACGATTACTGCGCCAGGACGGTGAGCACATTGGTCTGCCTAGGACGTTCGTCATTTTTGACGAATCAGATCGCCAGACGGCTATTAAGCGCGCCAGCAAACAACTGAATATTGATGAAAAAGCTTTCCCTGCTCGTGTGCTCGGCGGACTTATTAGTAGTGCCAAAAACGAAATGGTTGGCCCCACCGCCTACGCTGGCTCTGCCTCAAGCCCGGCTCAGCTTGCTGCTGCTCAGGTGTACCCAGTCTACGAGAAAACACTCAAAGATGCAGGTGGACTGGACTTCGATGACCTTATAAGTAAAACCGTTAGGATGCTCACCAGTCACGAAGCGATTCGCAAAAAATGGCAGACTCAATTTAAATACGTCATGATTGATGAGTATCAGGACACCAACACGGCACAGTACAAGCTTGTAAAACTACTGACTGGTCCGCACAACAACATCGCGGTGGTTGGCGACGACTGGCAGTCGATCTATAGCTGGCGAGGTGCAGATTTCCGCAATATCCTGAACTTCGAGAAAGATTACAAAGACTGCACCGTAATCAAGCTGGAGCAAAACTATCGAAGCACCAAGCATATCTTAGATGCTGCGCACGCCATTATAACCAAGAACCAACAGCGAAGTAGTAAAGAGCTCTGGACTGCCATTACTGGCGGACAGCCAGTACAGATCACCCAGGTACATGGAGAACGCGAGGAGGGCGAAGCAATCGTCAGGCGTATTCGTAATGGCGTAGACAGCGGACTGCGAGATTACAAAGACTATGCTGTTCTGTACCGCACCAACGCACAGAGTCGCTCCGTCGAAGAGGCATTTATCCATTACGGCATCCCATATCGGATTGTGGGTGGTCAAAGGTTTTACGACCGCAAAGAGATCAAAGACCTAATGGCCTACCTTCGCCTTATCTATCAGCCAGAAGATAGAGTCAGTTTCGAGCGCATCGTCAATGTGCCAACTCGTGGCATCGGGGCTAAATCGGTTGAAGGGTTTTTATCATGGCAGGCCAGTCAAGGACTCGGTCTAGAGTCGGCACTCACGCAGGCAGCAAATTGCGATGCCATAACTCCGCGTGCCCGCAAAAGCCTGGTCGAGCTCGGTGATGTCATTGTAAGTTTACGAACCGTCATGGGCGAAGCAACTGTCTCGGGCCTTATCGACTCACTCATTCGACGCATTGACTACATGGCTTATCTGAACGACGGGAGCACCCAGGGTGAATCTCGTCAGGAGAACGTCAAAGAACTTTTGAGTGTTGCGCAGGAATACCAAGATTTAGGTTTAGGCGGATTCCTGGAGGAAGTAGCCCTTGTTAGTGACCTCGACAATGTCGAGTTCGGTAATAATGCGGTTACGCTCATGACGCTACACTCGGCGAAAGGCTTGGAGTTCCCAGTAGTTTTCATGGTTGGTATGGAAGAATCGATCTTCCCACATTCCAGGGCCCTCTACGACCAGTCCGAAATGGAAGAAGAGCGACGGCTATGCTACGTGGGTATGACACGAGCTCAGCAGGAACTGCACCTAATATACGCCACCAGCCGAGTTCTGTATGGCAGTGTGCAGCACAATCCACCCAGTCGGTTCTTGTCCGAAATTGATGGTGAGTTTTTGCAGTCGAGTAACTCATCATATTCCGGCATGGACTACGGAATGCAACAAGGTGCCACAAGTGAGCACTTCCAGGAAGCTGTTAATGATGAACCACACTATGTGCCAGATTTATACGAAGGTGATTCTGTTCGGCATAAGATTTTTGGACAGGGTACTATCATGGAGCTCGATGGCGACAACGCGGTAATCTATTTCAAAGGCAAAGGCTCCAAGAAGCTCAACATCTCTTTCGCTCCACTCGAAAAACTCTAACCCAAATGTGAGAGGTCCGTCCTCTCACTCAAAGGAAACATTATGGAAAAGTTAGCAATTACGTGTCGAATGAGTGAGAGGACGGACCTCTCACATGCTCGCACAAAGATGGATGGGGTGTAGAGGGTGAGTAAGGGGCACGACGAGTCGTTTAGTAGAGCGCCGAGAA
>CAYJDY010000035.1:0-2595 GCA_964369045.1 uncultured Candidatus Saccharibacteria bacterium | reverse complement strand
TGCAATTTCTGACGCTCGAACCGAGCGGTATTAAGCGGGTAAGCAGGCTCATTTGCTTTCGCTTAGAGCTTAGAACAGCCCCGGCAATTTCAGCGCATCAGGTTCAGATTCTCGATTGTGTGTGGGCCTCACCCACGCAACTGGATTCTATGAAGGTTAGCGGCACATCCAAGAAAATCCGGGCTGCTTTAAGGGTTGATTAAAATTTGCTACACTGATAGATGACTCAGACCGTGGATTCTACCTAAAATATCTGCCTCCAACGCGGTCTAGGCCATAAGCAAAATGAGTAAATTTAAACGACTATCACGACGCTATGTTGCGCTCCAGAAGAAACATAAGAAAAAATATAGTTTCCATTTTCATGGTATAAAAAATCATCCGTTGGTTGTGCCGGTTGTAACGTTTTTGTGCCTATTTTTCCTCAGTAGCGTCGGACTGGTGCTACTTAATAGCCAGACAGTCGCGCCGAGCGACTCACATTCTGTAACTGTTCTGGTTGATGGCCAACCTCAGACTATTCCGACTCGTGCTAAAACAGTCAAGGATTTGTTGGATCGTTTACAAATCACGATCAACGAACAGGACATTGTAGAGCCAGCAGTGACCACAAAGATACTAGAAGACAATTTTAATGTGAAGGTACTTCGCGCTCGTCCGGTAACCATTGTTGATAATGGACGTCGGATTACAGTACTAAGTGCTTATCAGCAACCACGGACAGTTGTCGAAAAAGCTGGCATCACTATGTATCCAGAAGATGGTATCAAGCAAGCCGAAACAACAGATATGGCTAAACAGGCGGTTATTGGTGAGAATATCGAAGTAGATCGCGCTAAAGCAGCGAATATTAACTTATATGGCAATAGCATCCCTGTTAGAACTCGTGCAAAAACAGTTGGCGATCTGTTAGAGCAAAAGAATATCAAAACAATCGAAGGAGACACAGTTGAGCCAGCAGTAGATACACTGCTCACCAACAACCTACAAGTGTTCGTTGTTCGTCAGGGCAAAAAAGTCGTCACCGTAGAAGAGGGTATTCCAGCCCCTGTCGTGACAGTCGATGATCCAACCTTGGCCGTTGGCGCATCGGTTGTCAAAGAACCAGGGACAGACGGTAAGAAACTCGTAACCTACGAAGTGGAACTAAAAAATGATAAAGAAGTAAGTAGGCGCCCTTTGCAGGAAGTCATTGCCACCAACCCAATACGAAGAGTTGTTACTCGAGGTACCAAAGTTCTCTTAACTGGAGGAAGGGCAGAATGGCTCGTGGCTGCCGGAATTTCGCCTGCTGATTATGCCGCCGTTGATTATATTATTGGCCGTGAATCTGGCTGGTGTCCAACAAAATGGCAGGGTGAGTACGGCGGTTGCCCGGCATTTCACGGTGCGCCCACATCGGCAGGTCTTGGCTATGGGCTTTGCCAAGCAACACCTGGCTACAAGATGGCCAGCGCAGGTGCTGACTGGGCTGTTAACCCAGTTACTCAGCTCAAATGGTGCACGAGCTATGCAAGCCGATATGGTGGATGGCAGGGTGCGTACCGGGCGTGGCTCGTTCAAAACTGGTGGTAGTCACCAAGCACACTTTTTAGGTGTTGTGTTGTTCAATGGTGAAGACATGAGCGTTATCTGCCGTTGACTGAGGCGAAAGCAGAATGAGTTCCGAATTTCCAAAATGGAAGAGCAGAAGAACATCTTTCCAGTGAAGGTCGTAGTAGCTGGCGTAGAGCATCTTGCCAAAGTCACCATGTGTGACAAGCAATATGTTGCCGTCGGTGTACTTGCTGGTTATCTCGGCCAAGTCTTCCCCTGCTCTTTTTAGTAGGTCAGGGAAGCTTTCGGCGCCTTCGGCTTGTAGAAAGTAGGTAACAGTATCGGTCTTTAGAATATCTGGTGCGCAGAGTTCTTCTATGCGCGACTGTTCTTTGCCGGCCATAACGCCAAAATCGCGCTCAATGAGCCCAGGCGTCACGATAGGTTCCGGGGCATTGTTAACATCAGCTATAATCTTGGCCGTTTCCGATGCACGGGACAGTGGGGAGCAAAGTACATGATCAAAAACCAAACCAGACCCTTTGATTTTATCGGCTACTTCATGCGCCTGAGCGATGCCGATATCGGTGAGAGGCAGATCACGGTGTCCATTAAGGATGCCGTTGGCATTGTCTTGGTTTTGGCCATGGCGAGCAATATACAATTGGAGCATTCATTAATTATAGATCGTAAATGGTACAATTAACAGATGTATGACATGACCCCAAAGAAGTCGCTCGGCCAACACTGGTTGTACGACGAAGACAGCCTTGTGGCTATGTGTGACAGCGCTGAATTAAGTGACAACGATCACGTGGTTGAGATTGGCCCAGGCCTTGGCACGCTTACCAAATACTTGGTAGAGCGAGTCGACCGAGTAACGGCTGTTGAGTACGATGAAGAATTGTTTCGCAGTCTTCCCAAAAACGTCGTTGCAGATAATCTGACGATTGTTCATGACGATTGTCTGACATTTGATTACGGTACTATGCCGGCGGGCTACAAAGTTGTCGCTAATATCCCCTACTACCTCACGAGTAACTTGCTCCGTGTACTGAG
>CAYJDY010000034.1:0-9072 GCA_964369045.1 uncultured Candidatus Saccharibacteria bacterium | reverse complement strand
CGGTAAAAATTGACAAATAACAGATAGTATACTATATTTTAGTAAACCTCAAAAACAAAAATCATGACAAACACAATCGAATCATTACCAGTTCAGGCGAACCCAGAAGAGCTACAAGTACAGCCTCAAGTTTTAGAGCTGGAACACGGCGAAAAAGTAATTAATTTTGTTGACCAAAGAGGTATAGATCGCCGACCGCACGATCAAGCTCCTGAATGTTATGCATCAGACGAGATCCAACAGGAGGTTGGAGACCATTTTATTGAGGTCGATCAGGTGGTGGATAAAGTAAACGCCCAACTTGAATTAATCGAGAGTTCAGAACAGGATGAGAAACCATTTAATCCACTTACCGAAGATTTCTTGTCCAGGCTCAAAGCAAAAGCCAAAGAACAATTGCCGGGGCTTACCAAAGCCGAAATGGTAACTGAACAAAAAGAAGTAACAACCGGGAAGTTCATCAAACGTACAAAGATGGTTGAGCAAGAAGTAGAAAGACAAGTCCCGAAAGCTGGCCATGTAGCTATGATTAGTAACGGGAAAAGAGCACAGGGTTGGGAACAAATTGGATATATTGTGCAGACAAACGCAGAATACATAAAAACAGAAGATGTAACTCGTTTTACCGAAATTGCGACTTCAAGAATTGAAGAACTTCTAGTCGGGGAAGAGACTATGATGGGTGATACGCCAGGACCGCGCCTGCCGTTGTTGGCTACAAAGATTCGTGAAGCTGGTATTACCGTAGAACAAATTGATACGCTTAGTTGGGAAGAAGTAGAACAGCTCGTGCCCGAAGCAGCAGCTTGGTTTAGCCAGGTACACCAAGCTGAAACGATTATTTCTGATAGAGAGGCACTGCGAACACTCAGAGAGCTTGAAGTCGAGATCAACTCGGTGAGCCCATATGCATGTGAAACTGTTGCTACGGTATATTACGACGATGCAACGATAGAAAAATTGCACAGCCTCAAACAGCGCATAAACGAAGCGACTACTAAACTATGGGCAAGTATAAAACCCGGTGAGACATACAGTGATGGCATAGATGATTATGTTGAACGACAACAGAAGGCAATAGCCAACTTTTTTGATGGCTCACGTCCTGCAGACACGATTCTGACACATGGAACACGATTTGCTCCCCGTATTATCAAAAGTGGTGCATTAAAACCAGCAGCTAGTATGGACCATACCGAATTTACTTTTAATACTTCACGCACAATTACACCTGGGCAAAGCGCAGTGGTTGGTATTGAAGGTTCTCGCGCAGTACATTGGGCTGGAGCTGATACCGACGGTTCATATACAAGTGACATGCCAAAGGACGTTTTGGAGAGTAATATGAGGCGTGAGCTCGGTGATCGCCTTGGTGTCCAAGCTGATCATCCATGGGTGGAGGCAGAATTTGCAAAAGGGGGAGTTGGTGAGGCGATTATCGCTATGCGTCTAGGTGATCTTGTAGGGCACACTCCATACGGCGGGCATATGTCCGTTGACTCTGGTAGTGGAGCAACTGAGGTCCGCCCTCGCAAACGATATGGCATGGTTGAACTTACTCCAAAAGGTTGGGCCCAAGTTGAGGCCTCCCTCAGTACTACTGCTGGTCGCGACGTTGCATACGTAGCTGCACCCGAACATAGAAGTGGTGAAGAGTTATACGATTATACATACCCACTTGAAGAGCTGCTTGTTGGTATTCCTTCAAGAGATCAAGACACTGTCCCCACCGCTTTACGAGAATTGGGCTGGAGTGAGGAACAAATAAAAGAACATTCATTTATCTATGATGCGCACCGTGGTGAAGGACAGGAGTTACAGCAAAGAGTTCTCGACAAACCTAAATATCCGCACACCATCATTACTGCAATTGCAAAAGACCAGTAACATCTGAACGTAAGCAGTATTTACGGAGTGTACGGTAGCGTATACTGTATTTATGGCAGACAAAAAGAGGAAGAGACTAGCGATTATCGATGGAAAGTCGGTATTTTATCGGGGTTATTACGCTATGCCCAATTTAAGTACTAAGGACGGCGTCCCAACTGGTGGGGTGTACGGCTTTGCTGTGATGGCACTCGAAGTTATTAAGCGATTAAGCCCGGATTATGTCTGTGTCGCATGGGACAAACCCAAGACAAACATCCGTAAACGATTAGAGATTTATCCGGCCTACAAAGCAGGGCGCAAACCACCTCCAGCCGATTTTTATGAACAGATTCCACTACTACACAAATTGCTAGAGGCCTTCGGATGGCCATTGTATGAGCTCGACGATTACGAGGCTGACGACATTATGGGCACCTTGGCGGTACAGGCCACCAAGCAGGATATCGAGACAATGCTGGTGACAAGCGACATGGATATGTTGCAACTGGTGAATGATCACGTGAATGTGTACGCACTAAAGACAGGACTTAGTAACATTGAACTTTTCCACCCGGAAAGTTTTGAAGCCAAATACGGTATTCGTGTGGACCAGTTCTTGGACCTAAAAGCACTCATGGGCGATAGTTCAGATAATATCCCGGGAGTACCTGGAGTAGGGAAGAAAGGGGCTGTCGACCTGCTAAAGCAATTCGAAACCTTAGATGGCGTATTCGAGAACACCGCTCTCGTTAAAGACAGTATTGCCAAAAAGCTGATAGCTGGCAAAGAGTCAGCACTGATGAGCAAAAAACTAGCCTCAATTTGGATTGACGCACCGCTTACGTTGAATCTTGAAGAGGTTGATGGTAGCAAATGTGATCCGAACAAGGTGGCCGAACAACTAAAGGAGCTAGAGTTTAGAACGCTACTGCGAAACCTGCCTGAATACATGCACACAGCAGAGGCTATCGAGACTAAAAAGAGTAATAAGCTCAAAATTGGTAGCATGGTTTCTATTACCAAAAATTCTGACCTACAAAGCATTGATATTCCAAAAAGCAAAAATCTTGTTCTGCACACAGAGTGCAGTAGTGATAAAGAAAAACGACTACAGAAGATTAGCTTAGGATTTGATACCCAGACATTCGTCATTACACCCGAAAGTGTTGATACGCCCAAACTTGTTAACTTCTTACAGTCCTGCTTTATGGTGCACGACAAGCTGGTGGGCTATGACATTAAGTCCTCACTGCGTGCCTTGTTATCGCTGGGTATCTCACTGCCAGGAGTTGAGCATGATGTACTAATCGGTGCATTCCTCATAAATAGTCTTCGTCGTGAGCAGTCACTCGGAGAACTGGCTGGCAGTGATTTGGACATTCATCTCGATGAAGAGCAGGCTACCGAGGCTGAAGTTGTGGCAGTCATCCAGGAGCTCCATAAACGGCAGGCTACGGAGCTCGATAAATTACCAAGTGTCAAAAAGCTGGCTCACGATATCGAATGGCCGGTTATACCAGTTTTGGCTCACATGGAATTCTACGGTATCAAACTTGATACCCAATATCTAGGGCTCATGTCTACGCAGGTAGAAGACCTGATAAGCGATCTTGAACAACAAATTTATGGTTTTGCCGACAAAGAGTTTAACATTAGCAGCCCTGCACAATTAGCTGATGTACTGTTCGAGACACTAAAGCTCGATACGACTGGTATCAAGAAAGGTAAGTCTGCATATTCTACAGCTGCAAGTGAGCTTGATAAACTAAGGGGTTTGCATCCAATCATTGATATGATCACCCAATACCGAGAGGTAACAAAGCTCAAGAACACATATATTGATACGTTGCCCAAACAAGTAGATGAGCACTCTCGCCTGCACACAAGTTTTAACCTGACAATTGCCCAGACAGGCCGACTCAGTAGTACCGATCCAAATCTTCAGAATATTCCTGTACGCACCGAACTTGGCAAACGAATCCGAACTGCTTTTGTGGCAGAGCCAGGCAACTGCCTAGTCAGCGCGGACTATAGTCAATTTGAGCTTCGATTGGCAGCAGTACTTGCCAAAGACCAAGATATGATCGATGTGTTTAACCGTGGTGTAGATATTCATACCATGACAGCAGCACAAGTATACGGCAGAGATCCAGAAGATGTTACCAAGAGCATGCGACGCGATGCCAAGGTCATTAACTTTGGCGTCTTGTACGGCATGAGCCCACACGGGCTCAGTGCTGCAACTGGCATGACTTTTGCACAAAGTAAGCAGTTCATCGACAAATATTTCGAAGTTCGTGGTCCACTCTTGAGTTATCTCAACGGCCTCAAAGAAATGGCTCGCAAAGATGGATACGTCGAAACCCTATTTGGACGCAGGCGTCCAATGCCAGACATTACTTCGAGCAACTTTATAGTGCGAGCCGGTGCAGAACGGGCGGCTATGAACATGCCGATTCAGGGTACTGAGGCAGATCTGATGAAAATGGCCATGGTTGCCGTACAGCAGAAGCTCGAAGATTTTGTGACAAAAGACGCAAAGCACAAACCAAAGCAACTACTACAGGTACATGATTCGATTTTAGTAGAATGCCGAAAAGAGGACGCCAAAAAGGTCTCCGAAATCCTTAAAGACACTATGGAAAACATCTACAAGTTACCAGTTACGTTGTCAGTTGATGTTACATCGGGAGATAACTGGGGTGAACTTTAGGGCGTAATCAGAAAAGGACACATTATGAAAAAGTTTAACGTTGGTATAAAAGGTGTCGTGACGCGTGATGACGGATCGGTGTTATTGCTTCGTAAAAACCAGGCAGAGGGTTTCTGGGAGGTGCCAGGTGGACGGGTCGACGATGACGAGTCCGTAGAGCAAACATTGGAGCGAGAGCTTCATGAGGAGCTTCCTGGGTGCTCTGATATCAAGATAAAACGTATTTTATGTGCTCACCGTCTGCCAAAAGATATTGGCGATGACCTGGGGTTGATGCTTATCTATTTCGAAGTCGCGCTAACGTTACCTGATCCTATTGCCATTTCGGATGAGCATTCTGAGCATTTATGGGTCCAGTCGGTAGATCAAGTAGCACTCGACGGTGGGACGCTGAAAGCACTGACGGCCATTTTTGCACAATAACAGTGTAAAAGTATTTGATAAAATAATGAATATATGCTATTATATTAATATAAATAGGAAGTGTTATGTCACCCCGTAGACGTCTGATCATCTTTTTAACGATTGCAATTGGCTTGGTACTGTTACTAGTACTTATTTTTGGTACGGGTTCAAACAAAAAACAGACAAAAACCGAAAAGTCGGCTACAAATAAAACTGCAGTTCTGTCCGACTACATAACGAGCGACTCCAAGATGGTACTTACTGTCAGTGGCAAGATTAACGGCGATGATATTCACCGTTCAATTCGAATTAGTGTCGATGCCAATGACCGAGAGTTAGAGGTTATCCAAGGTTACCAGGGCAATGTTATTCAACGCCAGTCATTCGTCAATAATATGAGTGCCTATGACAGCTTCTTGCATGCACTCGAACGTACAGGTTATGGCAAAGTCCGAAAGACAAGTGATACCGAAGAGCGCGGGGCATGTGCAACAGGCCAGCGCTACACCTTTGACGTGATTAATAAAGGCAAGAATGTTTCGCAGACTTGGGCTGGCACCTGCACACGTGGAACATCACTTGCTCGAGCACCAGAAGTACTACAGTTGTTCCGAGCTCAAATAACTGGCTACAACACGCTAACAAACAGCGTAAATATGTCAGCAAATTAGTAGGGTACATCTGGTAAGATAGTCCCATGGTGAAAGCAATTATATTTGACTGTTTTGGGGTGCTTACTGGTGATAAGTGGAAAGAGTTCCTTGCCACACTTGACGGCGCACAAGTTCAGCCAGCACGTGACCTAAACCATGCTCTAGACCGCGGATTTATATCACAAGCTGAGTTCTTCGCAAAAATTAGCGAACTAACGGGTCGAGCACCAGAACGGGTTGAGGAAGTTATTAATTCGGACATGCACAAGAATCAACCACTGCTTGATTATATTGCTACCCTAAAACCAAACTACAAAGTAGGGCTACTCAGTAATGTCTCGTCAAATTGGGTTCGAGAGTCCTTTCTAAATGACCAAGAACAAACATTATTCGATGACATTTTGTTGTCTTACGATGTTGGCCTTATAAAACCAGAACCAGCCATTTTTAAACTCTCCGCAAAGCGGCTCGGCTGTGACACGGCGGACTGTATATTTATCGATGATAGCCCGGGACACTGCGAAGGCGCAGAGCAGACAGGTATGCAAGCAATTGTCTACAAAGATTTTGTACAATTCAAGGCCGACATCGCCCAGCTCCTCTCCTGATCCCCAAATGTGAGAGGTCCGTCCTCTCACTTGATCTAAATGAAGTTGCACGAAATACAAAAGTATTTTATTTGAGTGAGAGGACGGACCTCTCACACTCTCACATGTTTATGTAGAGGGTTGAGCTTAGCCGATGCGGATCAATATTTTCGATTTTGATTTGGTGATTTTCTGTAGATCTAGGATGTGCATCCGTAGGCTTCCAGCCAGGGAAGCATTCTTGGCCATGATAATAATCTGATTTTTTCGTATAGCAATTGATACCGTTTCATTGAAGCGTTCTTTAACGAATTTCTTTATGGCAGAAATCTCGGGCGGTTCATTATCATCGCGACGCAGCAAGATATCGCGCAGTTGCTCACTCATAGTTGTAAGTATAGCGAATAACAGATTACAATACATAGTAGATTGGAGGATCATGCCAGAACTACCCGAAGTAGAGACTGTTCGAATTGGACTTGCACGTGTACTGCTGAACAAACAGGTTCAGGCAGTTTCTTTCGATACTCCAAAATCATTTCCGAATGCCAATGCGGATGTCGAACAATTCCTACTGAAAGCAAAAATACTCGCCATACGTCGTAGGGCAAAGGTGCTCATTATAGACCTCTCAACCGACTACTCTTTAATCATTCATCTGAAGATGACCGGACAGATGGTTTTTGTTCCAGAAAGGGACGGCGCAGAAGATGCTCGATTTGGGGCGGGGCATCCCAACGATAGCTTGATAGGGCAGTTACCTGATAAATCAACCAGAGTAACGTTGAGCTTTGTTGGGGGCTCCAACCTATATTTTAATGATCAGCGCAAATTTGGTTGGATGCGCTTAGTGCCGACTGTAGAGATTGCGAATATCGACTTCTTCAAACGAGTTGGACCTGAGCCACTGAGCAGTGAATTCACGGCGGAGGTATTTATCGACCGACTGCAACGTCGCCGAAAAAGTGGCATTAAGTCAGTACTTCTCGATCAGACAATACTGGCTGGGATCGGGAATATCTATGCCGACGAAAGCCTATGGGCAGCAAAAATTCACCCAGAATCAAAAGTTTACACAATCCCGCAGGAGTCACTACGGTTACTGCACCAAGAAATAGTGGCAGTGTTAAAGCTTGCTATCGAAAAAGGCGGATCATCTGACAGGAATTATGTAAATGCCGAGGGCAAGAAAGGGAGTTATATAAGTTTTGCAAAGGTGTTCCGTCGGGAAGGTTCTCCTTGCCCCCGTTGCGGAACTACAATTTTAAAGACACGGGTTGCCGGAAGGGGCACCCACATATGCCCAATCTGTCAGAGGGAAACGATATGATCATTACAATGTCGGGCGCAAATGCATTTATGCAGAGCCAAGCATTACAGCAGTATATCGCCGACTTTTTAGAACAGAATGATGCTATAGGGCTGGAGCGTTTGCAGGCGGATGAAAAATCGTATGATCAGTTGCTGGATTCAGTGCAAGCCATGCCATTTCTATCGCCCAAAAGGCTGGTTATTATTTATTCGCCAAGCAGTAACAAAGAGTTGAACGAGAAAATCGGCCCGTTCCTACATGCAGTAAATGATCAGGCAGACATAGTATTTATTGAGCCCAAGTTCGATAAGCGCAGTAGTCTTTATAAAACGCTAAAAAAATCCACAGACTACCGCGAGTTTAACGAGCTCGACGAAAGTGGCTTGGTGCGTTGGCTGGTCGACTACACCAAAAGTGAGCAAGCTATTTTGTCGGCCAGCGATGCTCGGTATCTCGTGCAACGTATAGGCCTAGACCAGCAACGCCTAAGCAATGAAGTTCAAAAACTGCTGAGTTACCGACCATCAATCGATAAGAGCTCAATAGACCTGCTCACCACGCAACATCCGACGAGCACTATCTTTGATCTGCTCGATGCAGCACTTCGTGGGGAGCAGAGAAAAGCATTGTCTCTATATGATCAGCAAAGGAAACAAAAGGTTGAGCCACAAGCAATTCTGGCACTTCTGGCTTGGCAACTGCATGTACTGGCCACCGTAAAGGCAGCAGGGCCACGCAGTCCTGAAGTTATTGCCAAGGACGCGAAACTGAATCCTTTTGTTGTTCGAAAGTCGCTGACACTTGCGCGGTCACTTTCAGTCGCTGACATAAAGAGTCTTGTACGCCAAACACTCGATCTCGATATTAGACTCAAAAGCCAGTCTGTTGATGCTGATGAATCACTCCTGACGTTGTTATCTTCATTAAATCGTTAACTATGGCGGATAGCAAATACAGCAAAGAGATCAGATAGTACGAGAGTGGGTTGTACAAATATAGTAGAAGCCTAAAGAAAGGAGGGGGCTACTATTTTTTAGTAGCTGGCTTCTTGGCAGCGGGTTTTTTAGCTACTGGCTTCTTGGCTGGTGCTTTTTTGGTAACAACTTTCTTAGTTGCAGTCTTCTTAGCTGGCTTTGTGCCGGCTTTTTTTGCAGCGGCAGCAAGTTGTCGTTTCTTTCGAGCAGCTTTGTTCTTGTGGATGACACCTTTTTTGACAGCTTTGTCGATTTCGCTCTGAGCTTTGTCGGCATTTTTGCCTGTTATGCTGGCGTGGAAGCTCTTAATAGCGGTTCGTAGTGATCGCTTAGTTTTGCTATTACGAGTAGCGGCCTTGCTGGCAACACGAACTCGTTTTTTTGCTGATTTAATAATTGGCATGGGGCGTTTTCGATCCTTTTTAGATTGTTTACATTCAGCTGACAACTATAACAGATTAGAACCCTGAGAACAAGAGGAGAGTTCGGAGCATTTTTTTGGTGTCAAAATCGCGTAGGTGCTGCTGGCCGAGCTCTCTGTCTAACTGTCTAGACAAAA
>CAYJDY010000033.1:0-9559 GCA_964369045.1 uncultured Candidatus Saccharibacteria bacterium | reverse complement strand
TATATGGGTCTCCAAAACCTAAGACCGTGGTTCGATTCCACGTACCCCTGCCAAATTAAAGTCCCATCCTTTCGGATGGGTTTTTAATTTGTTTGGGCTCCGCGAAACCGAACCACGGGTATTTTTGTAAAACAAAAATACGAACCGTGAGTTCGTTCGTGAGGGGCTATCGCAGGAGCTTGCTCCGAGAAAGCGACTTAACGTTGTCTTCCACGTACCCCATTAATAATTTAAGGATCGGCTTCGAGGAGATAGCTCGAGTTTTTAGGTAACTCGTTGCTTCTTTACTTTAAGTCTTGGCTTTGGAAATTCGATCGGATCGACAATAATTCGACAAAGTGAAGCAGCAACGTCTTCCATCTGAAAATATATTCCAGTCTGGTCCTTAAGGTCGTTTCGAAGCCGTTTAACAACTTCTTCAGAATAAAGTAGCTTGGCTAAGTTATTGGGATTGAGTGCATTCGTACGTTTCCAGAAAGTTTCCAACTGGCCTCGCTCAACTGCCCTCTTTGTCAGATTATCAATAAGTTCTGGGGCTCTCTTTAGATCATCATTATTGAGTAGGTTGATTTTAAAAATTAAGGTGGTGGATATTGGTTTTCCAAAGTTCACGCGATAAAGCTGAATCTCACGTCCATTAAGTAGTAATATCCAGTCAATACCCTCGTTTGCGGCATAGCTGAGACTTTGTCGAAGATGTTTGTCGCCAATATCGATGTCAATCGATTTTACTTCCACGACAAAGTGTTTTTTTCTCTTAAGCTGGATAACGTAGTCTGCGTATTCGGAGCGAATTCGATATTCTGTTTTTATTTCTTCTAACTCCTTGTATCCCAGAATGTCGGTCAGGAAGTTGTTGGTCATTATACGGGTTGCCGACTCATCTAACTTTGCAAACTCTTTGCGTAGATATCTTTTCTTGTAATTTTTTAGAGCTTCTCTCAATGCTTGAAGTTGTTTCTCTGTCGCCATGCTTGTACCCCTCAATTTATAAAGTAATCATACAATAATTAGCAGCGTAAGCCAGCACTACATTCCGATCGAGTGATTATATTCATCGACGGCGGCATTTTGTTTGAGCCGTACCTCCTCGCACTTCGCGAGGTCGGCGTTGTATGAATCTATGGCTACATTACTGGTTGTGTCAACGGATGGGCGTCTGGTTGCCAGAGCTTCGGAGCATAATGTGTATTGTGCCGTGAGCGAGTCCATTGTCGACTTTTTTGCGCTCTGGTCTGAAGACAGGCCACTACCGGAGCTATTTACTAGAGATACTATGACGAGCGCTGTGTAGGCTAAACCAAGAAGCACGAATATGACTTCACCAACTGAGGTGCCTGAGTGCACGTTCTTGTTGCCGTGCGCTTTTTCTTTTATGTAGTTCATCTGTCTTTGGGTAGCAAGCAAGGGTATAAATGTGAGGCCAGCGTAGCTTAGGAAGAAGACAAACCACGCAGACAATCCTGCCCTAACCTTTTTATCTTTGTCTATGACACCCATTGAATTGCGCACCCGCACAAACAGTTCATAAGAGATGAGTGGGAAGAAAATGGCACTCAGGATGGGGTGGACTTTTACCACCTTGCCCTTTTTGTTTAGTACTGAGATTTCCTCTACCGCTTTCCAGTTTTTGTATGCCCAATATCTCGAGTACAACCCAAAAGTCAGGAAGCTTAATAGGGTGAGGCGTAGTGCAGAAACGGTGAAATATTCTGGTATATCTTTTTTCAGCTGTTTTTTGTCGGTAGCTTCTACTTTGCCCAGATTTGCCGAAATGTCTTTCGCAAGCTTGGTTACCAGCTCGGGCTTACCGGCGGTCACGACGGCCTCTTTTATATTACTTTGTGCGCCTTTCAGATCGCCACTAGCATAGTTTAATAAAGCTTGGAGCTCGAGCATGTTGCTTATCTGTGTGGTCGTAATCGGGTACTTTCGAAGCGTAATGCGCTCATCAAGATCATCCAGCCGTGTTTGAAATTTTGTAACTTCCGGCTTGGCAAGCTCGAGTTTGGTTATTTTTGACTCAAGAGTATCAAGAATATGAGGGATTGAACGTAATTGATCCTCGATGCTTATCATGATGCTAACTATACCTTACTTGAATTATTTGAATAGTTTTCATTGTCGAATCACCTAACCTGTGGCCACCAAACAGAAATTGTAGTTCCTTTGCCTGGGACGCTGTCTGCACTAATTTTTCCGCCTAGGTGTTCCATGATCATCTTATTTAGGTACAGGTCGATACCAAGACCTTCGTGATCGGTTTGCAGGGCATCGTAACCATCAGCTTTAGTAAATGGCTCGAACATATGCGACAGCTGTTCTTTGCTCACACCAGGTCCTTGATCTTGGATGCTTAGACCATGCATTCCAGGCTTGCTGAGGAGCTGGACATCGACTGTTCCATTAGCCGGGCTATATGCGACGGCATTGTCGACAACCGCACCAACAACTTGGCTGACGAGTCGTGGACTGCCTGGAACTTCGAGCTTGTTGATACTGGGCGTATCGACAACGATGTGCTTACTGTTGATAGTGCTCTGCTCTTTTTCAAGTGCCTCGTGCAATACCTTATTTAGGTCAGCATGATTCTCTCCGGGAGCGAGCGCATCTAGCCGGCCTGTTTCGGCTGCGGCTAACAACTCGAATGAGCCAATCATCTGGCGTAAACGACTAGAACCTTCGTTGAGGAGCGCCTTGGTATCGTTTGTTGATGGTAGTTTGTCGAGTTCAGACTGCAAGCTGGCCGCATCGCCACCGAGTACATTGATGGTTTCGGTCACTAGATCACTACGCGCTTCGTTGAGTGCTTTTGTTTGACGAGAAGCCATTGCTTCTGCTTGTGCTGTCTTGTGCTTTGCGCTACGGAGACCATTAAACACAAGATACAATGCGTAGCTAATAAGGACGAAGATCATCGCTTGTGTTAGGTACCCAATGGTGCTGACATCGAATTTACGGAAGTTGACTGTCACATAATTAGCGACAACAATCAAAGTCGCGACGAGAGCGATAGGCATCCAGAAACCAAGGCTCGTCAGGGTACTCCTGAGCGGTGTCTCCTTTGGCCATTCGATACCTTTCAGAGTTTCACTCTCTTCGATCTTCTTCATAATGCTGCTAACTTTTGACTGTAAACTTTTCACTAGTTCGGAAATGTGTGCGTATGCCACAGGTTTATTTTTACTGAGCTCTAGGACTTCTGCTCCACCCATGAGAAGCGTCACAGGTGCACGCAAATAGTTCGCTGCAATATGCCAGAATGTATCCCTTTGTTGAGCGATAGAACGTTGTTTGTTAATGAGCGCCTTAAGTACTAACAGGCGCCTTGTCTGTCGTTTGGTTTCGAGAAGCATGATCAGTAAGCCGAGGAGCGTTAAACCGAAAAGAAAGTATGGGAAACTTCGTACCGCTCCTTCTGGTAGGTTTCGAACAATATTTTTGAGCTTTTCGCCGATTCTCTCTAGAAAGTTCTGCTTGGCTGGTGGGTTGGTGGTCCCGCCTGCCCCGCTATTATTCTTTAAGATTACTGCAGTGGCTGAGGTATTTTTTGGCGAGGCTTCTGCCGAGCCAGATGTGGTCGACTGGTTAGGTTGATTTGCTGGTGGTTCTGTAGGAATCTGCGGGTTTAATCGTTCTGCAGGAATTTCGGTGATGGTGTAGATGGCTGAAGTTTTGAATACTGGAAGTGTAGAGGTGGTCTGCCATATGTTTGTAAAATCCCACTCGCTAAGAGGACCGTTAGTAGAGTTATTTAGAAAGTAATTTGGATCGCCAGAAATTGGTACGCATGTGTTTGATGTATTTGCCCCATCGCACTGATTAGTGCCGATCAGATTTGCGTCGAAGTAGGCACTCGCCATGTCTACAGCTTGGTTTTCTGGGGAAGTAACAACCACACCACCTCGCATTATCGTATTCAGACTACCGTCTGCTGCAAGGTGGGAAAAACTGTTCTCTATACGAAGAGGCGTAGTAGCAGGACCGCCGTTCCCGCCAGCAATGCCGCCGATCATTCCTACTCCAGGGGCATTGTTAACACTCCCGGCTCCGTAGCTATTCCGTACACTTAGTACCTGCCCTTCCGGCACGTCGTTACCATTGAACCCATAAATGCCCACGATGCCTCCATAAGCGTAATTATTTGTAAGGTTGTTGTACTCGATATTCGCATAGCTATTATCTACTGATGCGCCAAAAAGGTAGCTCACTAAGCCGCCCATTATAGCGACACCTTCTTCGCCTTCAATATCAAAGTTTGAAGTCACAGTACCGGTTACCGAGCTTTTCTCTATAACATTACTCGCAGGGTCGTTACCAATCATTGCCCCAACAAGTCCACCGGCTAATATCCATGGGCCTGTAAGATCCAAGTTATTCATATGCACATTCTTGATGCTCGTGGATTCTGTATAGGCAGCAAAGCCTGCTCCATAGCCAAAAGGTAATTGGTCTTGATGAATGACTGGGTTGTCAAAACTTACATCTTGCAGAATGGCGTTTTGCGCAGCGCCAAATACGCCTATCATGATTGCATCAGGCGCACCGCCTATATAGAGGTTGCGAATGGTGTAGTTATTGCCAGTAAATATGCCCGTAAAGCCAGCACTTATGTCACCGTCAGTAAACGCCCCGATAGGATGGAAGCCTAAGCCACCGTTCCAGTTAACTGTGTCGGAACAATCTATATTGCGAGCAAGCTCGTAGTTCTGATCGAGTCCATTGTTTATATCTTGAAAATCCTGGCAATCAGTGATCAGATGCAGTCCGGGGGTACCGGTCCTACCTTGAGCAGTTGCGGGCTGTCCATAGTAGCCACTAGCATTTTTTACGGTGAGCGCAAAAATATAATCAGTTCCCGGATCAAGGCCGTTTATCCGGATTGGTCCGTTAATGTTGTTGCCCGAGAAATGTGAAGCCGGTGGAGCCATGTCTGAAGCATTGAGCCACGTCCCTTCGCCAGCCTTTTTATAAGATACGAAAAGTTCCGACGGTGATGACTCCTGGTCGTTCTCATCGAGATGTGTGGGCTGATTCCAAGTTAGCTCAACTTCGGTAGTTGAGACGATCGATGTAGTGAGGTTGGTGACCGGTCCGGGGTTTGGTTGTGACAAAGTGCGCAATACGGGAGTAGCGAGTGATGTCTGCCATATGCTTGCAAAGTCCCATGAATCCAAAGGGGGATTAGTCGAATTATTGAAAAAATAGTTCGGATCTGGTGACCCGATGGTATTCCTGGCATTACAGTCTTCGTTCGATGAATTTCCTATACACACGCTATTGCCCGTCGAATCCGCAGCTTGGGCGTCATAGTAAACCTGCCCATCCATAAATGATGGGTTTAGGGTAGATTGTGACCCGATTACCCCTCCTCTATATCGGGGCAAGTTTTCATTGCATGTAACCGAACAACCAGGAATATCTATGGTAGTAGTGGAAAAACTCGAAGAAACCCCTACGAAGCCTTGATAGGTGTCGCTGTTTAGACCAATAAGTCCACCGACACTGTAACTCAGACTAGGTGTGGTATCTTCGATACTAATCGTACCTTTGGCGTAGCTGTTAACTATGAACAATGTTTGACCCGAGCTACCCCCATCGCTTTTTATACCGGCTAGTCCACCGAGAGCACGACATGATCCTACACTTGAGCATACCTCATCCGCATTCGGGTCGTTAGTTGCAGAACCTGCAGCAATTATATCCATGTCTGCACCACTGTCACGGATTAAGTTTCTATCAGCTGCATAGCCGAAAACCCCCCTGCTCTGATCAGGTATGATCCGCAACCAAAATTTGAGTCAGTATCCACTAATTCTATACTTCCTTCAACGTAGCTGTTACTGACATTAACATGAGTACCTCCTCCTATGAGTCCTCCTACTCCCCCATCCCAAGCAGAGCACATCATCTGCAGGTTACCCGATAATCTCACATTCGATATTGTGGCATCATTAGCATAGGCAGCAATGCCACCCATTATTCCTCCTATATAGCCACTAGAATTAGTTAAATAACTAAGTTGGACATTGGTGATATTTAAGTTCAAAAGCTTACCAGAGAAGCTTTTGAATAGTGAACCTGTGAGTGCATTAGAAGAATCGCTAACAGTTATATTCGAGATAGTATGTCCGCGTCCATCAATAGAGCCGCCGAACGCAGTGTTTGGCGTGAAGTTAGCTACACCGGAGCAATCAATATTATTTGCGACAATGTAGGTGGCCGTCTCATTTACATAATTATTATCAAGTTCCATGAGTTGCGAACAGTTTGTTATTCGCAGTGGATCTGTTGGTATGCCGTAGCCTTCCATAGTTGTGTCTGTCGGTGCTTCAGGAAAGTTATAGTTGGCTGAAACATGGTGTGAATACGTAAAACCTAAGCCAACGAGCAAAAAAGAAGCGACGAACAAAGGCAAAAACCACCTCTTTTGGTTGTGTGACAATTTATTCATTTTTGAAATACCCTACCAAGTACTTTCGCGCTTGAGACTCTCTGTATTACTTATGTTTAATTGTACTATAACGACAGATAAAGCACTAGAGTTATGAAGCGACTATTTCACGGACGAACGATAGGATTGTTCCTGGTGACGTGTTTGCTTTGACAATATGTTTTGAAACGCCAAGTTTTTCGATTTTATCAACTATGTCAGGATCATCCATGTTTGTTAAGGCGATGACTTTAGTCGTTTTACTCACAGGGTTAGCGCGTATATGCTGTAAAGTTTCGAGGCCGGACATTTTGGGCATCATCATATCCAACAAAATGATATCTGGGTTGTATGTTTTTAGTGCCTCCAAGCCCTCAAGCCCGTTATGCGCAACAACGACTTTGAAGCCTCCCTCTACGTCAAAGCGCTGCACGTACATGTTGGAGATAGCAATGTCGTCTTCGATAAGTAGTACGTTTATAATATTCATAACAATTACGATTATTATAGTATGAGCCCTTGTTTGGTAAAAGCCACAAATATCATAAGCTTTTTGTTATAATTTAGTTTGCATGTCACCATTTGTTGAAAGTCTCGTAATTCTCGGTTTTATTTTGGCGATATCACGTTCGTTCAAACGTGGATCACGAGTGCTCCAGCGTTACTTTATACCAAGTGCACTACTGGCGGGAATTTTGGGATTAATTCTTGGACCACAGGTGCTCCATGTGATTTCCAGCCAGGTCACGGATTATTGGGCGACATTACCGAAGTATTTGATAACAGTTGTTTTTGCCGGGCTCTTTTTGGGCAAGACCATCCCGAGTCGCAAAGAATTGTGGCGATTGTCCGGGCCTATGCTCTCGTTTGGTAATACACTGGCGTGGGGACAGTATGTGATTGGTATTGGTTTGACGGTACTTGTGTTGACCCCGCTGTTTGGCGCAAATCCACTCGCTGGATCACTGATCGAAATTGGCTTTGAAGGCGGGCATGGAACTGCGGCAGGACTAGCCCCATCGTTCCAGCAACTTGGATGGCCACAAGGAACTGACATTGCCCTGACCTTAGCTACTATTAGTCTGATTGGAGCGATACTGAGTGGTGTTATTCTGATCAATTGGCGTAATCGTCGTCATGGCTATTTGATCGATGAAAAAGTCTGGAAGGAACAGCGCCGAATATTAATTCGAAGCGGCTATAACTTAGTTCGTTTTGGGCAGAAAATTAACACCAATCCCAAATCAATACTGTTAAATATCAGTGCATTTGTACTTGCCATCGGCATTGGCATCGGGATGTTCGAGGCTCTGCAATATATCGAAGAGGCTATACTTGTTCATTGGACTACGCTACGCTTCATCCCATTTGTTCCTTTGTTTCCATTTGCTATGATCGGCGGACTTATCGTGCAGTTTTCTCTGCGCAAACTAAAACTACAGCATCTGGTTCAGCGCCATACGATTCAGGTGATAAGCACCATTGCGCTAGATGTCCTTATTGCCAGCGCAGTAGCCACCATCTCTTTGGCCACTGTTAAAGATAATCTAGCCATTGTGATAATTTTATCGGTGGCAGGAATCGCTTGGATCCTCGGTTGTTTTGCCTTTTTGGCACCAAGAATGTTCCCCAAATATTGGTTTGAAAACGGCATTACAAACACTGGACAATCCATGGGTATGACTGCCACAGGGCTACTTATGAATAGATTGTCCGATCCGACTAATCAGTCAAAAGCCCGTGAAGCTTTTGCCTACAAGCAACTGGCATTCGAACCGTTTATGGGTGGAGGGCTCATCACTGCAACCGCCGCAATCGTGATTGCCGAGCTGGGCTCCGGGCTGGCCTTCGTAGGCGCCTTTGTATTCATGACCTGTTGGCTCGTACTCGGATTAGTCCTGGGCAAGCGCCGTGCCCGTGAATAGCTAGCTTTTTGGATTCTTGAGACTTGCAAAGTAACGGTGTAACTCGTTGACGGCCACAACGCCATCACCAGCTGCAGCTGCCACACGCTTCGCTGTACCGCAACGAATGTCTCCTGCAGCAAATACGCCTGGCATTCGTGTCTCGTGCTCAAACGGGAGTCGTCCAGTCTCGTCTTGAAACGCATCACGTGATCCATCAGGAAGGTCACGTCCGGTTACGACGAAGCCTTTAGGGTCGACATCCACAATATTCCTTAGCCATGCTGTTTTTGGCTCCGCACCAATGAAGATGAATAATCTATTAGCTGGAACCGTCACCTCAGTTGGTTCAGGGCTCTCGGTCTTCTTTAGGACTAGGGTATCTAGGGATCCATTGCCATCGACACCAACAACCTGAGTATTAGTATGGATTGTTACATTATCGGCTTTTTCAAGTCTTTCTACGAGGTATTCGCTCATACTTTTTCGAATATCATCGCCGCGAATAAGCAGATTAACTTTGCAGGCTTCGGATTCAGATAGATATACAGCCGCTTGACCCGCACTGTTGGCTCCACCGACTACATACAGATCACCCTTTGGTCGCTCTTCCTCGAGTGAAGGAGTGCCGTAGTGGATACCACGACCTAAGTATGCAAATAGGTTACGAACGACGAGTCTTTTATAATCAACCCCAGTTGCTAGTAGTACTGATCGTCCCAAGAATTCTTCGGTGTCATCACGAACAACTATTCCCTCATTTGTTGCTTCAAGTTCCTGTACGCGACAAGGACCGATAAAAGTTGTCGAAAAGCCGAGAGCTTGGTCGACCATTTTCCCCATTAGTTCAGAACCAGAAACACCACCGGGAAATCCACCGTAGTTTTCGATGCGCGTTGACTTTGCTGCTTGACCACCAGGATAGTCGGCGGCATCAACAACGAGTGTATTAAGCCCCTCTGATTCGGATGTAATTGCGGCATTCAGACCAGCTGGGCCTGCACCAATAATGATTAGATCGTTTGGTTTTGTCTCTGACATACAATAAGTTAAATTCTAAACAAACTATAACACAAGATAGTGTTAATAACAAATATGTTTAGAAGCTATTTCTTGACTTCGTTTCGTCCGAGAGATTTTTTGGTCTCGGAGTACCAAGTATGCTTTCGCAACACTGGGTTGTACTTCTTGAGTCGAAGTTTGTCAGTAGTGTTCATTGTAT
>CAYJDY010000032.1:0-9565 GCA_964369045.1 uncultured Candidatus Saccharibacteria bacterium | reverse complement strand
TTATGATGAATGAATTTAACCAAGAAGAAGTATCACGAGCACGAGCAGAGCGTTCGAATAAAGCCCTGCGTAACTTGTGTTTAGGCGCAGCCGCGCTCACGGGCATTGGAGTGGCTATCGAGGCAGTAACTCCATCGTTAGCCGTAACCATGGCTGTCATACTCGGGATTGGTGGGGTCTCGGCACATTTGAACTTACGAAAAGTTCGTGGTGCGTCCGAACAAGAATAGCGGACAGTTTAACAAACACTTACATCGGCTGTTACACTAGAATTGATGGATATTGATGACCAGGTCAAACAGCTTAACAAAATAACAAAAAAGAGTGGTGACTGTGTGCTGTATATCATGAGCCGAGACCAACGCGCGCACGATAACGACGCGCTATTAAAGGCTCAATCTTTTGCACTGAAATATAAGCTTCCACTCGCAGTAGTATTTTGCCTAATGCCTAAAGTTGGTAAACGGTCGCGAGAGCAGTATGAATGGATGCTAAAAGGGTTACATGAGCTAGAGAAAGAACTGAGCACATTCAATATACCGTTCATGATGCTGCTTGGTGATCCGAAGGCTACACTGTTGGGCATGGTACATCACACAAATCCTGCTGCTATATTTTTCGATATGAATCCACTCCGCGGACCACGAGCATTACAGAGGGCTATAGCTCAGGCAGTAACGTGCCCCGTGCTGGTAGTTGATACGCATAATATTGTCCCCGTTTGGCGCGTTAGCCAAAAACAGGAATATGCGGCACGGACCTTACGTACAAAGGTCCAGCGCCTGCTTCCAGACTACCTAGCAGGGCCATCACGGCTCAAAGATCACCCCCATAGTTGGCCGGGTGTAGTTAAGACTATGACTGACTTGTTGCCAACGATTAACGACGTAGTGCAAAGCATCCCAGCAAACGGGCAAAAACTGGCTTACGTACCTGGTGAAAAGCAAGCACAAAAAGTACTACGAACATTTATAGCCACCAAACTAAATGGCTACAGTGTGAACAGGAACGACCCGAGCCTTGAGGGTCAGAGCAACCTAAGCCCGTATCTTCATTTTGGGCATATATCTAGGCTACGTGTTGCGCTAGAAGTGGAGCATGCAGCTTTGCAAAACGATGCGCTACGGCCAGATGCAGATGCATTCTTAGAAGAACTTATCGTGCGTAGTGCGCTGAGCGACAACTATTGTTACTACAATAGTTCTTACGACACACTGGCGGGAGCCCCAGACTGGGCGCAAAAAACACTTGTCGAGCATGCAAACGACCCAAGAGAATTCACGTACTCCTATGAACAGTTTGAGGGCGCACAAACGCACGACAAAGCTTGGAATGCTGCGCAGTTGCAACTGGTGCGGACCGGCAAGATGCACGGCTATATGCGCATGTACTGGGCAAAGAAAGTACTAGAATGGAGCCAATCACCGGACCAGGCCATACAAATTCTCATTCGCCTTAACGATTTTTATAGCTTGGACGGCGGAGACCCAAACGGTTACGTTGGAATACTGTGGAGTGTTGCAGGGTTACATGATCGTCCATGGTTTAAGCGCTCGGTTTACGGTACAATCCGATACATGAATTACAATGGCCTCAAGCGAAAATTCAAAATAGAAAATTACATCGAGGCTCATAGTGTCTAGCGCTAACTCTTTTTACTTCTATGATCTTGAAACATCAGGTATCAACCCCCGAGAATCGCGCATTATGCAGTTTGCTGGCCAACGCACAGATTTGGACTTGAATCCAATAGCCGAACCTCACAATATCCTCATTGCACTCAGTGACGATATTCTTCCTGATCCCCAGGCGATTATGGTCACTGGAATTACACCACAACATACGCAGGCAGAGGGAACAACCGAGGCAGACTTTATGCAAACGTTTGAGCAAGAAATTGCTACGCCAGGAACGATTTTTGTTGGCTATAATACGGTTCGATTTGACGATGAGTTTATGCGTTACACACTTTATCGTAACTTTTATGACCCATACATGTGGCAATGGAAAGATGATCGTTCGCGTTGGGACCTATTGGACGTCGTCAGGCTCACTCGTGCCCTTCGTCCAGAGGGTATTAACTGGCCAGTTGATGACAAAGGTAACCCTACTAATCGGCTAGAACTACTCACTGCACAGAATGGACTTGATCATAGCCATGCCCATGATGCCCTAAACGATGTACATGCCACAATCAGCCTAGCTAAACTGCTGCGCACTAAACAGCCGAAGCTTTTTGATTACCTACTTAAGATGAGAGATAAAAAACAAGTGGCAGCTCTTGTTGACCTCGGGAAACCCTTTGTGTATGCATCTGGTAAATATCCAAGCGAATTCCAAAAAACCACCGTTGTTGCTAAGGTTGCTGGCCACCCAAATCGCAGCGGCGCATTGGTATATGATCTGCGTCACGACCCGAAACTATTCGCCGGTATGACAATTCAGCAGCTCGCTGATGCCTGGCGTTGGATCCCCTATGATGAACGAACAGAAGAAAATCCACGACTGCCAGTCAAGACACTACAATTTAATCGTTGCCCAGCAATTGCTCCATTGGCAGTGGTTGACGAAGAAAGTCAAAAACGGCTGGCCATTGATATGGAGCAAGTAAACAAGAACTATCAGACATTACAAACTATGACAGATTGGCCAGAAAAACTATTGGGAGCGCTAAAAATTTTGGACGCAGAACAACAAAAACGGTTTGCTAGTGACGAACGACACGTAGACTCTCTCCTTTATGATGGGTTTATGGGTGATGGCGATAGCAGAGTGATGGCCAAAATTAGACAAGCCCAACCCGATCAGTTAGCAGGCTTTATCGAACAAGCTAGTGATGATCGAATCAAACAGTTACTCCCGCTATATAAGGCCCGGAACTTCCCACGTAAACTTACCGATGATGAGCGATCAGCTTGGGAGTCGTATAAAGCGGAGCGACTTTTTGCAGGCGGAACCGAGAGCCGGCTCGCAAAATATTTTGCTGCAATTGAAGAGCTTCAGAACAAGCCGGACCTTACATCAATGCAAAAGAGCGTACTCGAAGACCTAACCCTATATGGGCAGAGTGTCATGCCGAGCGATCTGACCGACTAGGTTGATGGATAACTGCCGGAAAACCTGGGAATTATTCTAAGGGTGTGATTAACGCAGTCGCTGAGTGTTTGTTGCATGGTACACGGTATGGCAGGCTAAAGCGTTGAAGCGTTGATGAAGTCGATGTCTACGGTAGTCTCTGAAGGCTTAGATCGCTTGTCGTGCTTAAGCTCGATCCACAAGATTGAGCCAATCAAAAGGATGAGTACAGTTATAAGTACCCATGTGAGCGTAATAATGAGGTTGGTGCCTGGAAGAATCCCCAGGACGATAAAATTGAGCATTTCTTAAATCCCACTTAGATTTAATGACAATTATAAATATAATTGTGTAAATGTCAACTATATTGTAAAACGCTAATGCTCTGTTTTTTCGTATGTTCCTAGTACTGCTACGTCCCAACCCAGGCTTTCGATGCCTCTTATCGCTTTTTTGCCTCGTTTGCTGTTCGCATTTTCGTCGAAATCAATATAAAAAGCGTATCTCCGGGTTCGCCCCGGCAGAGTGTGACTATCTAGTTTTGTGAGGTTGATATTAAGGTTGCTAAATACACCGAGTGCGTCGTGTAGCGAACCAACATTATCTGGGTCTCTCTCGGTCATTATGATGCTGGTGCGGTTTGCGCTACTGTTGTCGCTTGCCTGGTTTTGTAGGATAAAAAAGCGGGTGTAATTAGCAGGGTCGTCATTGATGGGTCCGGCGAGTGTTATGCCGCCATATGTTGAGGCCGCAATTTCTCCGGCAATCGCCGCAATTTCTGAACTATCTTGTTCTACAATAGTGCGTACGCTCCCGGCGGTATCGTTGGATTCTTCAATGACTGCATTCGGCAGATGAGAGTGAAGCCATTGCTCACACTGGCTTATGGCCTCTGCTTGTGATAATACTCGGGTGATTTTACTAAAGTCTCCAGGGCTACTCTGCTTATTACCTATCAGATGAAGCTGGATGTGTAGTCGTATTTCACCGCAGACCCATAGTTTTCTTTCAGCTAAAAGCCGATACACCGGGTTGATCGAACCATGAAGAGAGTTTTCTATGGCTACGACGCCGTATTCAGTGTCGCCATCCGACACGCTTTCGAAAACATCTCGGAATGTTATGCAGCTCTTCATTTCATATTCATCACCAAAGAATGTGCGTGCTGCCTGGTCATGGAACGACCCTTCGTTGCCCTGTATTGCTACTTTTAACATTTCTATCATATAATCATGAAAACGGAGTATAAACAAATATGCCTAGAAGGAACAACCTATCTCGTCATCGACATAACCCGCAATCACAAAGAGAGAAACAGTCACGATTTTTGAAAGCGTATCGGGTGGTCGACGAGGAAAGTTCCAGTGCTATTGCTGGCGTAGTGCGCGAACTGGAGCTTGATGGCGAACTACCGCCCATGACCGATATACCTCACCGACATCGTGCTTTCATACTAGACCCGCATCTAGTTAAGCGCGAGTTTAAAAGCGGTTTCAGGGCGGGCTTTGAGTTTAGCCGAGCTCGAGACAGAATCCTGAATCGTGAAAAAGACGACAGTCTTCCTGCTTCAATCGGAAAAATTGCATTTCTAGGTGGATCAAATCAGCGTTATCGGCATATTGGCATGTATCTACAAAGCCCAGAAGCAATAGAAGAGCGAAAGGCAATGTATCGAATACTGGGTGACGCCGGCCTGAACGGTTTTACGCCCAAAAAGATACGAAGTCCCGGTGCCCCATTGATAATTTTAGCCACAACGGTTGAGCCGGTACATGATAGAGATGAACGAAACCGGATCGAAGGTGTTATTGAAACTGGGCTTGTCATTCACCAAGCAGTAGATATGGAACTCGGGGAGTTACGAGTCGTAGAGCAGAGTGGGCACTAGAAATAAACTGATTTTTCGCGTATAATTAACCAACTTTATGAATGAGTTTATCGACGTCAAAGGTGCACGAGAGCACAATCTAAAAAATATTGATGTGCGTATTCCTCGTGGAAAGCTGGTTGTTATTACAGGGCTATCTGGTTCCGGTAAGTCTAGCCTCGCATTCGATACTATCTACGCCGAGGGACAGCGTCGCTATGTAGAATCGCTTAGTAGTTATGCAAGACAATTCCTTGGACTTATGGAAAAGCCGGATGTTGATCAGATTGACGGGCTAAGCCCGGCAATCAGCATTGACCAAAAGTCGACCAGTCGTAATCCTCGTAGTACGGTAGCTACAGTTACGGAGATCTACGACTATCTACGTTTGCTCTACGCTCGCATTGGTATTCCTCATTGCCCGATATGCAACAAGCCCGTTGCTCGCCAAACAACACAGGCTATAGTAGATCAGATCACCAAGCGCGACAAAGATGCTCGCCTGTTGATTCTCGCGCCAGTTGTCATCGATAAAAAAGGTGCCTTCGAGCACATCCCAGAACAATACCAGCGAGCAGGTTTTGCACGTGCACGTGTTGACGGGGTGGTATACGCGCTTGACGAATTCCCTGAATTGGATAAAAAGCTCAAGCATACGATCGAAATTATCGTCGATCGATTAGTCAATAACGAAGAGAGCCGGGGACGACTGAGTCAATCGGTAGAACAGGGTTTAGAAATCGCAGACGGCAAACTCCGCATTGCAAATGCCGAAGACAACAGCGAGCATCTATATAGTTTGATGTATGCCTGTATCGATCATCCAGAAGTAGCAATACCGGAGTTAGAGCCACGAACCTTTAGTTTTAACAGCCCGCATGGGGCATGTCCTGTATGTACCGGCTTAGGCTCTCGCCTCGAAGTCGACCCAGAGCTCGTTATTCCAAACGGGCGGTTAACGATCGCTGAGGGCGCCATCCGACCATTCAACCGTATTAACACAGACGCCTGGTACACCAAGAAAATCCAGGCCGTCGCTGACCGTTATGGGTTTAGCCTGCATGTGCCGACTGGTGAACTAACGCCAGAGCAAATTCAGATCTTGATGTATGGAACGGGCAACGAAAAATATAACGTCAGCCTCGGTTCTGGTCGTTCGTTTGAAACAACCTACGAGGGAGTCGTGAATAACCTGGAGCGTCGTCACAAAGAGACAGACAGTGACTTTATCCGCCGAGACATCGAGCGTTTTATGCAAGAACGTCCGTGCCATGCTTGTAAAGGAAAGCGACTTAAACCCGAAGTGTTAGCAGTTACTGTAGCAGATTCCTCCATCATGGATATCTGTGAATTATCTATCGACGAAGCCATCACATTCTTTAATGGTATTAGTCTGAACGACAAAGAGCAGCACATTGCGGCTATGATCTTCAAGGAAATTTGTGCTCGGCTACAGTTCCTGCAGGACGTTGGACTTAATTATCTCAATCTACTCCGCAGCGCAGTTACGTTGAGTGGTGGGGAAGCACAGCGTATACGGTTAGCTACACAAATTGGCTCAGGATTACAGGGTGTTTTGTACGTTCTCGATGAGCCTTCAATCGGCTTGCACCAAAGAGATAACGAACGACTCATCCGCACACTCAAGCACCTGCGCGACCTAGGTAATAGTGTGATCGTTGTTGAACATGACGAAGATACGATTCGCACCGCAGACTTCTTGCTGGACATTGGTCCAGGTGCTGGAGTCCATGGTGGTCATGTGGTTGCAGCTGGAACGCCAGAGCAAGTAGCCAAGACAGAAAAAAGCATCACGGGCCAGTACCTTCGAGGCGTAAAAAGCATCGCCGTGCCAAAGAAACGGCGCAAAGGAAACGGCAATATGCTGCAAGTCGTTGGTGCCCGTGAAAATAACTTGCGTAATGTAACGGCCGATATACCACTCGGTAAGCTGGTAGTTGTTAGCGGTGTGTCCGGCTCTGGTAAATCAAGTCTGATCAACGACATTGTTGCCAAAGAATTGTCGGCTCGACTCATGCGCGCTAATACCGTACCGGGTCGTCACGATGAGCTCAAAGGTATTGAACATCTCGACAAAGTTATCGTCATTGATCAATCACCAATTGGCCGAACACCACGATCTAACCCGGCAACATACACCGGATTGTTCACTCCTATTCGTGAACTCTTTGCCAGTGTCCCCGAGGCTAAACTTCGTGGGTATAGTCCGGGACGTTTTAGCTTTAATGTCAAAGGTGGACGCTGTGAAAACTGTGCCGGTGATGGCATTATCAAAATCGAAATGCACTTTTTGCCAGATGTCTATGTACCTTGCGAAGTCTGCCATGGTAAACGCTATAACCGAGAAGCTCTGGAGATTCACTACAAAGGCAAGACCATCAGCGACGTGCTTGCTCTTACGTGCGAACAGGCCCTCGAATTCTTTAGTAATCTTCCAGCAATTGCCCGAAAATTGCAGACGCTCGTCGATGTGGGCCTGGGCTATATATCACTTGGTCAGTCCGCTACCACGCTCAGTGGTGGTGAGGCACAACGAATTAAGCTAGCCACCGAGCTATCTCGTCGTCCAACAGGTCGTACACTCTACATTCTTGATGAGCCAACGACAGGACTGCATATTGCTGACGTCGATAAATTGCTGAACGTTTTGCACGCACTTGTCGATACCGGAAACAGTATGATCGTGATTGAACATAACCTAGACGTCGTGAAGTCGGCAGATCATATCATCGATATGGGGCCAGAAGGTGGATCGGGTGGTGGACAGATTGTTGCCCAAGGAACACCAGAGCAAGTAGCCAAAGTTAAAGAGTCATATACTGGACAATATCTTAAAAAAATGTTATAGTTATTTTATGATATTGCCAGATAATTTCCAAGATGCAGATGCTTTTATAGAGTCTCTTGTAGCCCCGCCAGAAATAAATATGCTCAAAAACCAATATGGTTTATCATCAATTGCCATAGAATCACTCGGGGCATATGTCATGGGTGCGCAAACGCCTGCGATGCAGTTCGCTCTACGCGAAGGTCAGCCTACTCCTGTACAAACAGCTACTGTAGCCGATCCACTTGACCCCGAAAATCTGTCAGAAGCGAGTTGGAGAAAGGGTATTCACGAGCTACGCGAGCACTGGAAACGGGGCGGCACTGAAGCCACTGATGAGCACAAGCAGGGTGCATACATCGCATCACTGTATTTAGTCCATGAAAGACTTTTTTGCATAACTACTTCTGTTCAGCCCGTTGTGGTGCCGCTTATTTAAAAGCGCGAGTTTCCGCAATTGTTTGGTGGCACAGGTACCGTTATCTTAGAGGATATATAGTTCTAGTCGACTTTTTTATTAAGGAATACTTTTCGTAGCCCTGATTTGATTTTTTCCATCATCAGAGCACGTGTTTTCGGATCTTTTAGCACATGCCCAAAAGCGAGTGCGAGGCTGAGTACCATGACACCGATGATAACGGTTTCAATATATCGGTCGAGGTGCGGGATACGATTACCGATAAAGTAGCCAAGTAGTGTTATACCTCCACCCCACAGGACTCCACCTATGACATTGTAGAACATAAACTTTTCACGGCTCATTTTTCCTGCTCCAGCAACAACGGGGGCGAAAGTTCGTACAATCGGTGTGAAGCGAGCCAGTATGATGGTTTTACCTCCGTGCTTCTCGTAGAATTCTTCGGATTTCTGTAGGTATTCTTGTCGGAACAAAATACCATCTTTCTTTTTAAATATTCGAGGTCCAGCACGCCTTCCGATGCTGTAACCAACGTTATCACCAACTATCGCTGCAACGATCACCGTAATGATCAGCCAAAACAGAGAAATCTTGCCCTGTGAGGCGGCAAGCCCTGCACCAAAGAGTAGTGAATCCCCGGGGAGAAAGAACCCAATAAGTAATCCCGACTCTGCAAAGACAATCCCTGCAATTAATAAAATACTAATAGCCCCACCTGAAACGATCGATTCAATATTAAACATGTGCAATTAGTATAAAACATGTCAGGGCTGAATGATATGCTGGTTTGACGCGAACCTTAGTCTAAACAACAACGCTTTAAGCGCAACATCTTTGGTATAATGGAACCATTGAATTAAAGAGGTAATTAAGTGAGCGGACAAGATATTGCATTAACAGTTAATGAACGCACCGTTGTCGGTAAAGGTGTACGTGCGTTACGTCGTGATGGAATTGTCCCTGCAGTCATTCATGACCATGGGAAAGAGTCAAAGCACGTCAGCGCATCATTCACCGAAATATCCAAAGTTTATGCAGCGGCTGGCAAACACCACCCTGTTAATCTGACATTGGGAAGTAAAAAGTACGTAACTCTTATTAAAGACGTAGACTTCGAACCACGCAAACATACCGTAAGGCACGTGGTATTTAATGCTATTGCAGCTGACGAAAAACAACAAACAGAAGTGCCAGTACACTTTGCCGAGGGCGAGATTCCAGCAGAGAAGGCCGGCTACATGGTTATTCGTAGTCTTGATGCTGTCGAAATTGAAGCATTACCAAAAGACCTGATCGACGAACTGACAATTGATGCGAGCAGCCTAAGCGAGATTGGTGACAAAATCACCGTTGCTGA
>CAYJDY010000031.1:0-9627 GCA_964369045.1 uncultured Candidatus Saccharibacteria bacterium | reverse complement strand
CATCAAAAGCATCTTGATCAGCCTGAATCCTTAGATTCCGCGTTCTATCCATAGCAGCATTAGCCGCATTGGTCTGTGCGTTCTGTAAATCAAAGGCACTCGCCGCCTGTTGAGTTGCAAAGCGTTCTTTATCCATGCCAAACCTTTCAAGGTTCTGTGCGTCCAATACATCTTGGCGGTCATTTTGGCGTTTAATCGCCATGCCCTGCATAAAGCCCTGTGCTAAACCTTCGATACCTGCAATAGCCATGATTTGCTCCTTAACGCATTAATGAATATGCAGGACGCATATATGGTTGACTTGGGTATATGCCGCTTCCTGTATCATCATTTAACGCGGACGTTACCATTGGTGCTATCGCCTTTGTTTGCATCATATTTGTATAAATAGGACTCGGTGCTGCATTAGCTAAAGGCACTCCTGTTGTTGGTGCAGCAACTGGCTCAACAGTCGGTGCTTTCAATCCACCTAAATACTGACCTGCAATTCCACCTGCCGCACCAAACAAAGCACCTGCCTGTTGCGCTTGTTGTGCTGATTGCTGGTTTATCGTGTTAGCCATAGCATTACTAGACTGGTTCATGTCACTAAGCGAGCCATTCATTTGAGCAATGCCCATGCGATTCACCGAATCTCGACGATTCCAAGTCTGTTGTTCGGCGTTACGGCGTTCACCTTCGCGGTTCGTGGTGATGTTTCCAGCCATTGCTAAGGCTTTGGATAAACCCATTTGCCGACCCATCGAGTCAGCACGCCCACTATTCGGGTTAATGCCCATACGTTGTTGGCTTCGGCGTTGAGCTTCTTCTGCATTGGTGAATTGTGTCGCTACATCACCAACCGCGCGCGAAGTCACACCGCCTAAGTCAGCAACCACGCCTTTGTTGGCTGCATCAACTTGCATCTGCTCTAGGCCGCCATACATGGTTTTGTAGTCGTTATAGCGTTTCTTGTTAAATTCAAACTGTTCGCGCTGCAAAGCTAATGCTTGTTTGGCTGTTTTTTTGGACGACTTGGAGCTTGCTATTCCACCAACTGCGGAAAGAACACTTCCCCCAACTGCTACGTATGCCATAGTCATAATGTCACCTCGTCAAGTAATGACGGTTTTTCTGATTCGGTTAATAGGTTTTGTTCAAAGGATTCGTAGTCAGGCCATGACATAACATCTTCCATGCCTTCGCCAATTTGCTCGCCTTCGTATTTGTGAAAGGTAGTCCACACGGTATCGGTCAATGCCTGAACCATGCGTTTAGTGCCAATGGGCGATATGAATGTGTAGGGAGCTTCGTAGGTTTCGCGCAAGACTTCGCCCGTAATGACGTTATCCGTCACCACTTCGACAATGCCCTGAGAAATAATACTGATATGTTCGGTTTTGTGGATTCGTCCAGCGACTAGAACGCCAGCAGGTATAAAGATTTCACGGCCATAAACGCCATTAACGAAGTAGTGAACAATGGGTAATTCTAATTTTTCAGCGCATGACAACATCTCATTTTGTAACGCTTTGAGATGTTCGCGTGTATCGGCAGATAGTTTTTCAAGTTGCGACATAACTAAAACCTTACTCAATCGAGTAGTGGTATTTAGTTAGCTGTTTATTGCCCTAAAAAGTGGGGCTAAAGTAGGGTTAATATAGCACTATTAGCGAAAAACAATTAGCGAAAAATTGAGTTATTAAACAGTAAACACAGGGTCATTGTCTGCTATGTTTATTTTACTTTGATATGTTGTGTCTATTTGAAAGCCTGCCTGTACTCCTGAAAGGACAGTTCCACTATGGTCAAATTGTTTAAAGACAATGCAGGATTTTAGCTTTCTGTTTCCAATATAGCCTAATGCTTCGTTATCTGTTTCGCAATTAATTAAAATCTCTGCAAATTTACGCCCGAAAGATGAATCGCTAAGGTCGCCATCATCAATTAAAGATCCTGATATCCCCCAATCTATGCCTACCTTTACCTCAACACTGAAAATAACGGTACCGCTTGAGTTTTTGGCTTGAACCGTCTGAAATTCTTCACTGATATTAACATCGTGTAAGGCTATCTTGGCTAGATACCCTGTAGGAATGCCATAAGTAGGGTCGGTGTTATTGTAGTAGTTTGAGGGTGTACTTAACGCAGAATCGTAAATGTAAACCCACATTAATGCACCGTAAAACGGCTTGCCAATCAAAGCGGCTAAGGTAGACTTATAATAAATATTAAACCCTATCTCTTTCTTTTTGGCGCGATACTTCGTTGTTGAATCGGCATAATCATAACAGGCGACACCATTAACGGCAGGTGTTTGAATAAACGCATACGGACGATCTGGCGCACCACCGACAATTAAATAAGGAGCTTCCATTGTGGAGCTTTTAACAACCCCCGTTTTATAGCACAGGTAGTTTAAGTACAAAGGGTCTGACACAGGAATGCCTAAACCTTCGCGCACATAATCCGATGATGTACAGGGTTCTTCTTCAACAATAAGCTCGGTAAACAATGCCCGATTGAAGTTGACAGAGTCGCCGTCTAAGTCATCAAAGTAGCCATCAGCACTACTGACTAGATCAATGTTTTCTAATTTAAGGGTGATGCCATCAAAGTATATTCTTCTGCTGCCATTGGCTATCCCTGTATTCAAATGCAAAACAGGCAAGGCGTTACTGCCATTAACCCCTAAATAAAATCCAGTCTTGCCGCTAACAATAGAGTTATCTTCGGGGTCTAAAAAATCGCCATTTGGCAGGTTAAACCCATACCATAACTTATTCAAAACGTGTAAATCTGCGTTTAAATCCCCTGTGGTAATTTTATCGGCAATCAACTCACTAATCTTCGCACTGGTAATGGTCGCGTTCTTAATATAAGCCGTATCCATAAACACGGCAGGCGTACCATCTTCTAATGCGCCAAGCACAAAAGGGATTCTGTCGTCAATGCGAAGGCATTTCCACTGCACTGTACCGTCATTTGTTATTACTGTAGGATCAACAGATAAAGGCCAAGTCGGTTCAACACTTCCCGATTTACCACCATCAACTGCCGCATATTGAAAACCATTCTCTACCGTAGGACGCACATACTGAAACGGATAGTAAGTAGTATTAGGCTTCCATGTGCTTGACGTTAAAACCTGCATCACATAATCAGGGTCTAAACTGGTTGTGCCTTTTGTGCCACTCGCCGCGTTAAAATCACCTTTTACGCCCTGGTCTGATACCGCCCTTGCCCAATAGTATTTAGTCGCAGCACTACCCACATTATCGGTATAGCTTTCGACTGCTGTACTGGCAATCAATACTGCTTGTCCAATATCATCTAAGTTTGACCGCCATAATTCGGTATAGGCGTAATTGCTAAATGAAGGGTTGTGCCAACTAACAAAAATAGAAGCTAATGCGCCATTGGCTGTTAGTCCTGTAACCTTTGGAGGCTTGGTTAAGTTTCTAGGGGGAGAAGTTAAGAATCCACCCGTTCCTACACCAGCCAACCCGCCATCAATCAATTCACCTGCCGACACTAAGCGGTCATTGCTACCACCGCCAATATACTTTGATAGCATTGAACCTACGGCAGTCATCCAACTCTGTGTTGCCTTATCACCCGATACAGGTACTTTAGGAATTTGAATATCACGACGACGACCAAACATTAGCGGCTTCCTCTGTTGCGGATATTCCGAAGTATTCTGTCACGGGTCATCACAACAATGGGTGATGGCGCGGTAATAACTAAGTTATAGGCTGTTGCGGTCATGTATTGGCTTGGCTGCGTCAGTGTCATCTGTGCATCAATGCGTAAAAATGCACTGGCAGACATTGATTGCTGAGACTGTGCAAGATTGCCTGTAATTGCAATATCATAATACCAAGCATTGATAGCAACAGATTGTGCGCCTTGAATAGCTGAGATTGTGGCATTTATCTGAGTAAAGGCTTGAGCGTTAAGGCTTTGAATAGCCTGTATTGCGCTTTGATGATTAAAAAAAGAATCAACGCTGACAGATTGGATTGCTTGCGACAAAGAACAAGTGCCGTCAATCCGCTCATAAGCATCAATACTTACAGATTGAATTGATTGATCGGCACTCATAAATTATCCTTTATTAACGGTATAAACAAACGAAGTCACGCCCACAATTGCGCCTGCGACAATAGATGTTGTAGCAATGTTTAAGTCACTACCACTAACCCCAACAGTTCCATCAAACATCACTGTAGAACCGTCAGACTTTAATGCCCGAAACCATGAAGCCGTGCCTGAGTTGTTAGCATTGGAATCTTGGATGATTGCGTTGAATGTTAATACGCCAGCTACCGCTACGGGTGCTGCATCAGTATTAAAGCGTAGTTCAGCGAGTAATACTTGTGCGCCTAGTGCAGTGTCTGCTGTTGCTGCTTGAGTGCCATCGTAAATACGCAAATAGCCGTTATCCAATAACACTGACAAGGCATCCGCCTCTGCATTAACCGCCTCATTGGAAAGTTTTAGATTGTTCGCCATAATTCTTACCCTTTACTGTTCGTTACCTAGTTCACGCATAGTTTCAGAAATAGAAATCTCGCGCACTTCATCAATTGTTGATAATTCCAACTGCCAAAATTCAGCGACAGGCACTAACGGCAATCTAAACGCTGTTCTGTTAGTCACTGTTTGTGTGTGGATAAGTGTGTTATTGGCATATATTTTTAGCGTCATGCCTGCATAAGAGTTAGCCAATACTTGGCCTGCCAAGAACCGCCTAAATTGAGCGAAAGAAAAGAGCTTGCTCTTAAACTTCATGGTTAATTTGTTGGTAGTGTCGGTATCGAATGAGAACAACACCTTACTGCTATCAATCAGCCATAGCGTGTCTGTAACAATGTCCCGATAACCTGAAACGAACCAAGAGCTTAGGCTGATAAACCCTTCACTTGGTGTCCGTGGGTTAAAGATGAATCCGCCCTTGTGCGTGCTGTCCGTGTACCAAAAAAACACATATAAACCACGATGTTCGTAAGCGTGAATACTTGACGGTGTAAAGTTAGCCCATTCACGGCCTGTAATCACCCCTTCGGTAATCAGTTGAGCATTACCACCCGAAGCCATCACAAGGCCGTTGGGCGAGGCGTATATCGCGTATGCGCCCATGTTCACCATTGAGCGTGCCGATACACACGCTTCAATGATGGGTAGCTCTGCTTGGCTCATGTTCTGTGGGTCAATGCCCGTTATCATCACTGGCCTACCAGTCGTACCCACAATGAGGTAACTATCGTAATGTCCAATAGCCACAATATCATTATCACAGGTAAGCTCGTAATTTCGCGGCCAAGCGTAAGGCACAAACACTTCTGACAAACAGACGATTTTGCCAACGGCGGCATAAGCAACACCATAAGCCGTTAAGCCTAAGCTGTGCATATTGTCTCTTGGCTCACTCCATATTGACGTGGGCAACGATTCGGATAAGCCATCGTCAGCAACAGAGTCGGTGTATTTGCCACCTAAGTATTTGCCACTACTTCCTAAAATATCAGCCTTCGGGATTTCATCTAAAAACAGATAATCAGCATTGCCTGTTGAGCCGACAATCGTTCTATATAAGCGTACCGCTTCTATCTCACGCCCTGTAGTAGCAGACGTGTCAAAAACAAGTCCGCTAATATGAACGGTTGCCCCTGCATTTGGGCAGATAAGCGCAACGGGTGGTGATGGGTCATTCAATAGTGGTGCGTAGGGCGCGGATTCTTCGTCTAATTTACCAACGTAGGTATAAGTATAAAATCTAGCCGATGCGCTGACATCATCCGTAGGTGCTGCTGACGCTAATACGGTTGTTGGCTTATTCGTTGGTGCAGGAATACCTAGCTTGTAATAGTTTATTGGGTATTCGCTTCCGCCTCCTGTATAAACTGCTGGAGTATAAGAATACAAAAGCGAACCGCCCATACGAGTATCGCCGCTCCAGTAAATACGACTATAAGCATCGTCAGCAATAGGCGAACGAATGACATTAACAGAGTCAGCAAAACGCAACCAATACGCATCGCCGCTTACCTTCCACAAGTGGATAGAGTTAATGTTGTGGCCTGTTAATGCTAACGTATCGCCCTGCGTATAGCCGTTTAACGGCTTTAGCACACCACTATCCAGCCGCATATTTTGAGCTGTGACTGCTGCGTTGTCGGGGAGTTTCACGTTTGCATAACGCGGAAATTCGCCAATGAGTGGTGTTGCTAGTTTAATACGCATTTAGATGTTCCAAGTAGCGTCAGGGAACTCCCCACTAGCTTCTAAGAGCTTATAACCATAATCCACTGGATTAACAGCCTGCAAGTCAAGGTTTGTTTCGTAGCTTCGTAAGTCGTTAGACCAGTTAAGGGGAGGAACTTTCTGTTCACGAAGTTCCTGCGTTTCCCAAGCTTCCAACTTAATCACAACTTGCTTGTTGTCACATCTTGCGATAGTTGCCTTAATATAGGCTGCTGGATAGTTGCGACCTGCAACTTCCAAAGGTGTTAAAAAGGCCATGTTGTTTGCTCCAAGTTATTTACGGTTGTTATGTGATGTAATACGACAACTAACTGCTGTCTGAATCTCACCAGCAACTCCTGCGGATTTAGTGACTGTAGGAACTATGCGGTTATTGGTTGTATCCACAGTTATATCGACAGATACTACAGTAGTTACAGTTCCAAGAGTTATGTCAGTACCAATGGTTTGCACAGCAGAAGCCACGATAGTTCCACTTGTTGTGTACGCGGCCACCCTACGTTTAGCTATAACGCAGCCTGTAGGAGTTATACCACCAAATCCATTATCAACACCTACTTCTACAATAAACTCTACTTCGTGTACAGAAGCTCCCGCAGTCCCACCAAAGACAGCCTTAACGCAGTTAGTTGCACTGGTAGTATTGCTACCATCAGTGGTTATATTTGCCGAGCCTGCTGTAGTTGAGAATAGCCTATATGCTGCATTTAGTATCAAAGAACCTGCCGTACCCTGCTGGAAAATATCAGAATTTGTGGTAGTTCCGAGACACACACTGTTATTTACGATGTGACTTGTAAGGTTGTTTCCATAATAGTTTATAGCTGTGATGTTGTTAGCACCACTTGCGATACCTAAGCCATTACAGTTTATGGCTGTAGCATACGTGCCAGCTAAACTACCAGCAGTGGAGTTTAGAGATGCATTACCACTACTACTTAAAGTGGTGCTATTTCCCCCAATAGCAATGTTGTCTGTGCCGCTTACAGTATTGTAACTTCCGCCTAAAATTCTAGTGCGAGTTCCACTAAGTACGTTACTGTTGGTAGTTGCAATAGCAGCCAAGTCACCGAAGTTAATTGCAGCATTTGGTGCAGTCCAAGTCCGCGTAGTCGCTGTAGCAATACCACTGGCCTCAAACGCAATCTGCTTGGTAGCGTCTGCATTGTCTTGTACACGGAAAGCAGAGTCACTGAAAGTTGTGGGGGACACGACTGCCGCAGTTGTAATACCTGTAATACGCCCATAAGTATCTACCACTGGCACTGGTATAAGACTTGCACTACCGTAAGTTCCAGCAGTAACTCCACTTGCAGCCAAGCTGATAGTTGGATTACCGCTTACCCCATCACCATTAGTAACTGTAACCTGCGAGGCTGTGCCTGTAATAGTCCGCTTAGTGAATGTATCAGCCGCAGTCTCTACAAGAACCCCTGCTGTGGCATTAAGTCCTGCAAGTGCTGTCAGAGTTGCATCTGCTGCTTGTTTGGTGTCAGCATAAGTTTTAACAGCTTTTTGACTAGGGTATTTTGTGTCACTATTAGCAGCAAGAGTACCATCGGTATCCAAATCAGCAGATAATGCTAATCCTAATTCTGCTTTAGTCTTACCAGTAACCTGTCTACCAATACCAGTAAATACAGGAATTTCATCAGCAGTAGGTAATGTAACATCTGCTGATACTGACTTACCTAAAGCTATGTTAACAAAATTCTCAAAAGGTGTTGTCATTATACAGTTTCCTCTATAGTCATCGTAACAGGAGACTCTAAAGCAGAAGAAGCGTTAGGTAAGTCACAATTATAAAGTTCATTACCGTTTGTGATAGTAAATTTATCAACCTCATCCCCAACAGTACCTCTATAGGTAGTAGTACTATTTTTAGAGATATTAAATACGGATAACTTAGCTGTATCTAAAACGTCAGTACCAATATCCGCAATACGAATAGCACTACCATCCCATAAAGGAAAGGAAACAGTACGAGTAACAAACCCACCTAAGACATAATCTAAATCAGTAGTCACAGTAGTAACTTCTTTACCTGCTAAGTTAATAGCACTTAAACCTGTAAATGTAGCTGTACCTTTTGGATCACTATCAGCAACAACTAAAGTACGAGTGTTCGTTAATCCATTATTAGCTGTTGCCCATGAACCAGAGAATGTGCCTGCGGCATCACCAGTAATAGTACCAGCACCCATAGCTATAGAGATTAATCTCTGATCTGAACCAAGAGTAATAACATGGTTCTGAGCGGCTACACCTGAACGCAATCTAGCAGCAGGAAGAGTCTTGGTAATAACAGGATTAGTATCAGCAATCCATACCACAACATTAGTAGTTGAAGTTGTAGCATTAGCTACTCGCTGTGCAGTAGCAGTTAGGTTAGTAGTATCAATGTTATAACCACCAGCTAATCTATTGACTACGACATTACCCATTACTGTTGGGGCATTTACAGTCAATTGAGAAGCAGAAGTCCACAGTACAGAATCCACATTCGTATAAGTAGCTGCAACAGTAGCCTGTTCTGTACCCTTCAGTGCAAATTGAGATGCTGGATATGTAATAACACCTGCTGTAACAACAGGACGAGTATTATTAAGAGCGAGAATATGTGTACCGTTAGTACCACCAAAGTCACTACTGGAGAATACATTACTCCATGTGCCATTAAGATTACGAATACGAGCTTTAGCAGGTAAGATTAATGGAGCACCAGTACCATAACTACCCTGATCAGCTACAGTTACTTCCAGTGTGTGAGTCAAGGTATCAGCAATTTCAGTGATAGCAATAGCTGTTGTTGCTGTTAAACCATTACTATAAATTACCTCTACTGCATCAAACAGTGTTGGAGAAGTAATAGTTAGATCTAATGTTTGACCTGCTGCGTGTTCTGTTTGACCTGCACCTTGTGAATAAGCATTACTAAACAACACAGACGAAACGACTGGTGCGGCTTCAATCGTTACTGTAGCAGTATCAGTTGCGCCATCACTATGTGTGGCTGTCACCGTATATGGGCTTGCACCTGTTAGTGTTATTGCGGCTGTCCCTTGCCAAACATCTGTCAAAGTATTGCGTGTTAAAGTTGCAGCAGTTCCGTTTATATCAACAACAGGCTTAAATGTTGAACCTGTAACTGCTAAAACCGAGACGGTAATAGCCGTTGTTGAGCTAGTACAAGATTGCAGTACGTTATTGTCATCTGTTTTTATTTTAGACCCTACATTGTCACCTGGGCTTGTTGGTGTAATATCTGTTATAGCCACAAACCCACCACCACCACCAACATCAATCGTAACGGTATCGCCAGAAAATGTAGCATCAGCACCACTACCGACAATATTTACATTGCGTACTGTGGTTGGC
>CAYJDY010000030.1:8275-9699 GCA_964369045.1 uncultured Candidatus Saccharibacteria bacterium | reverse complement strand
GGAAAAGTGTCTGCTCGCCTCAAGCTAAACCGGTACTTATCCACAGAACTTCATAAAAATAAGAGGCCATTTCTGGCCTCTTATTTCGTTAGCTAGTAGTCGTAATTAAACGAGTTCTACTGTTGCGCCAGCGTCTTCAAGAGTTTTCTTGGCAGCTTCTGCGTCTTCTTTTTTAGCTTTCTCTAGTACTGTTTTTGGAGCACCGTCAACGATTGCTTTTGCTTCACCAAGACCGAGGCCGGTGATTTCTTTTACAGCTTTGATGGCTGCAACTTTTTGTGCACCAGCGTCTTTAAGAACAACGTCATATTCGCTCTTCTCGTCTGCTGCTGGAGCTGCGTCTGCTGCAGGTCCGGCTACGGCTACAGCTGCTGCTGCAGGCTCGATGCCATATTCATCTTTTAGGATTGTTCCTAGTTCGTTTACTTCGAGAACAGTTAGGTTAACAAGCTGTTCTGCAAATTTCTTTAGATCTGCCATTGTGTATTGTCCTTTCGGGATTAGTTAGCGGCCTTAGCTTCGACTGCTTGTAGTAAGCCGTGAAGATTGCCTGATAGACCACTCATGATGCCATTTACAGGGCTGTTGAGTGTATTAATGATTCCGGCGATGAGTTGATGCTTGCTTGGCAATGCTGATAGTGCAGTAACTTCTTCCGCGCTTATGAAGGTTCCTTCCGCGCTGATAGCACCAACGAATTGGATGCTTGGATTAGTTTTTGCAAATACAGCCAATGCTTTTGCAGGAGCAACTTCATCGGTATCGTTAAAAGCATAGATTAACTGGCCTTTAAGGGCGCTGACATCAGCATCTTTAAGGGTTTCGTTGCTCTGTACGGCTTTGATAACAAGTCGGTTTTTTGCGACCTTAACCACAGTGCCATCCGCTTTTGCATCACGGCGAAGTTGCTGTAGTGCCTTTACGGTTGTACCTTGGTAGGCTGCGACGACGGTCATCTTTGAAGATCCAAGCAAGCTTGTTACTTCATCAACTACGTCTTGTTTCTTATCTTTGGTTAATGCCATGGATAAATTTCCTTTTTTGAGTTTAGTCAAATCGACCTGTTTGACACGTTACCGCCTTAAAACAAAAAGCCTTTGGGGTTTCCAAAGGCTATTGTCAAGGCTGAAACATTTTTATAAGTCTTATAAAAAAGATTGTTTCTACCTCGGTAGCGGATTAAGCGTTGATAATTAGTCGCGGCAGCTACTGTCTTTGGTAACGATGCCCTTATTTTACGCTAACGACCACTGTTTGTCAACGAGAGTAGACTAAGAGAGTTGGATCACTTTGCCGGCCTGGATTGCGACTGCACGGCGCTGAGCAGCCTCTACGGCTGTGGTTGGCGGCTCAGGATCATCGGCAGGTCCCGTGAAGTAATCCATGCCGTTTCGGTACTCCTCGCTGGCAACATCATCGAGAGC
>CAYJDY010000030.1:0-8175 GCA_964369045.1 uncultured Candidatus Saccharibacteria bacterium | reverse complement strand
GGGTATCCCCGTTAGACTCCAACAATTGTGAAGCACAGCCCATTAAGGCTGAGGAGGGTCGTGTGCATCACTTTATTCATGCTCGCTATTATACAACAAAAAATTCTGTTGACAATCCGATTGTTCCAGCGTACATTCAATCATGTGAAAACAATCCAAGCAATCATTGCCAAGATCTACATGAGCCGCGTCTGCGGACTCGTGCTCGTCGTGGCCTAGTTGCTTGGAACCCTAACATAATCACACAGAAATAGTTACCGGCTCCACGCAAAAGGAGCCGGTTTTTTTAAGGAGAAAATTATGTCCATGACGCAACTAACAGAAATGGTGACCAGACCAGATAGTAATACCCCAGAATTTTTAGAGTTTAACCGATTCCGTCTTCAGAATGTCCTGAGCTCACACTCAAGCAATGCTGATGCTATTGCAGGAGTTGCTGCTGAATATATAAGTAGCATTCATCGGCAACAACCGGAACATATCTTCGGGCCAATTAAGCGTCAGGAGTTTCCCGAGATTGCCAAAGGCATGACCGACGAGCTCGAAGAGGCGTTTGCTCTCACAAAAGAGTCACAACGCCCCAAGTTCCATTCTGGTGATGTCTACGGCATATTTATTGCCTATCTCAAAGATGAGCATGCTGATATGCTTCGTGAAACCCTAGAAACCTCTGCAGTACCGCGAGCAATCACGCTGACACTGGCACACTTTCTGTTGGGTGACATTGAATTGTCGAGCGGCGACGCTGAAGCCGTAGACCCTAATCTTGCATCTGTTCAAGCTTGAACTGTGTGTAGCGTTCGGCAGCCAGACGCGTTAGTTCCTCATCTTCTCCAGTGTTCACAAACTTCATAGCATCGGCCATGAGTGGGTGCACTTGGGCTAATTTTTCGTGCATTTGCAGGACAAGCTTTCGGTATCCAGGGTGTCCCTGCGGACTGGTGCGAAGCTCGTGGAAGTGGAATGCCTCACGGGCGTTATAGGTAATCTTCCAGCGCATTCGATGTCCGAGTAGTGTTGCATATTGCGACTCGAGGACGTAACCAGCTGCTTGCAACGTGCTATGTAATTCTAGACTGATATCGAAGCAAGCCTCAAACAGATCGGTCAGACCTGCTTCCTCAACGAGTTCTGGTATCTCGTAGCCATAGCGAGGAGTTAGTTGTTGCCAGGCGAGATCATCAACCATACGGTGTCGCTGAAGATCACGGAAGATGCCGTAGTCACAAACGAGGTCCCAGCTGTAGTGGGCTTTTTCCATGGCGCGCCCGGGCTTGTGTCTCCGGTTTAGCCGTTCGCCCATGTAGGTCGTAAACACTTTTGCCTTCTTGGCATATGGCCAGTTGGTCACCTCGTCGCGAAGTTCATCAAGGGATAGGTGACTGTACTCATAGAGCATGTCGGGTATGAGGTCGAATTCATTTCGTGGCCACACGTCGTTTAATCGAACGACTTCATCCTGCTGACCGTAGCCACCGGATAGATACTGATCGGCAATCTCCTGTACAGCTTTTGCGGTGTTGGCCCTGTAAGCAATGAGCGCACCTCCTCGATCAGGCTTGTCGGCACGCTCTAGGAACGTTGGCAAGACCTTGCGAGCCTCCTGTAGTAATCGGTTGCCAGTTTCGCGCGCCTCAGGTAGTGCATCACTCTGCAGGTGCATGATTAGGCTCTCGAGCGCTTGCCCGGAGGCATAAATGCCCACGGTGGCCTGGGTCGCAACTGGTAGTACTGGTCGGATAGCATCGCATGCTTGTGCACGAGTCGCCCCCTTCCAGGCTATATCTCGCTCGTCGGCTGGCACAGACGAGTTCTGTTGGACATATTCGGTAAGTCGGCGAACCATCTCGGAATATTTGTCAAAGATATCATCCATAGCCTGGTTGTAAGCAACCGTTGTTTTATCGTCGAGTGAATCGGGTGTGTAGTAGCGGTACTTTCCTGCATCATTCTTCTGGTCGAAATAAATGTAGCGCGTTGACTGTTCGAGGTATGCTGCCAGGCGACCCCACTCCAATTTTTTTGTTAACAGATTTGAGGCATTTTCGACTACAAAGTGGAGGCCAACAAGTTGTTGTACAGAGTCATCGCCATACGCTGTAATAACACGCTGAAGTAATTTTTCGTCCTTCCCGGCGGCACTGGCGAACTCATCTAGGATTGTGATACGCATGTCATCACTTCGACGACTTAGTCGAGCCATGGCTGCAGCAATCATAGTAGGGCTTAGTTTGTCATTAAAAACGTATACGTCACCTTCGGGGTCAGTAACTGCTTCGCGCAGGTATTCCCGTCCGGCTGGTGTTATGCTGTATCGTCCGCTGGTACTTTTGGTTACAAAACTGTTGGCACTTGCAACAGGTTTTTTGATTGACTTCTGGCTTTTTGGTTCTGGTAACATTGGTTTAACTGACTCCCATAATAAATCATTAATCGTTTCGATCGGTAGTAATTTGCCACTGCGCACGCAATCAATCCGTTGAAAATCTCGCGGAAATAACTGGCAAAGATCATCATATACTTCGACGGACTTTTGCAAATGCGCAAGGTCAGCCTCGTGAATATCGCGTTTGCGGTCGGTGTAGCTGCGCGCTTCCTTTTGATCAACCAGTTGCTGGGCAGTGTCTGCTGGAACACGAAGTACAAAACTTTTGTCGGGGCGTGGGATTTTGAGCATCATAAACTCGAGGTTATCGAGCCAGATAAAATATCCTCGGCGTTCTTCTTCATTGCGGAACTTTGTCCCTTGGTGGGCCATGTTTGAGCCTGTAAAACGATTGGCGATGACGACTTTGCCCTCGGCTAAGGCGGCGCGGATATCAACCGCTGCCTCGTATCTGTCCAGTGAGAAAAAGAGTGATCCAGTATATGGGCCAACTTCCTCAGCCGTGCCATACTTTCCGTTTAGGTATTCTTTTACGAAGTGACTCGACGGCTGGTCATATCGTGGAAAGTCGAATGTAGCTACGTCATGTCCTGCATCACGTAGTCGCTCAACCAACAGCTTGAACTGAGTACCCTTACCGGATCCGTCCGTCCCCTCTATGACCAAAAATATACCTGTTGTGTTATCCATTGTTACCCTTTCCCCACCACAGTTCAGGTCATTTATATATTCTTAAAATTTAAGTCCTTTAATCGGAATCGGAATACGCCGTTTATCTTTGTGAGCACGCGGTAGCATTTGTGATGGTTCCCAAGCCGCAATGATGTCGTCAAGATTATCACTACTACCAGTCTGGTATTTGCCGGATAGCTTCTTGTACTCACTGTCCACGGGGCCTGTCTCGTAGAAAACTACTTGGGCGATTCGTTCGCCAACAGGTAAAACAACGCTTTCGTGCTGGTTCATGTTATAAATTTCCATGGTCCAGCGGTTGATGTATCCAGGGTCGCCCCAGCCGGCGTCCAGACATACTGCAACACCGTTACGGCCCCAAGTGCTACGCGCTTGCATGGTGCTCGTGCCAGGTGCCTTGATGCCAATAAACTCATGGGTATGCGCCAGGATTCGTTCATGAGGACGAAGCACTATAATTGGCTGCTCAGCCGGAACATTAGTAAACAGCCTACGGCCGTGTTTTTTTGCCCATATTTCGTGAATCTCTGCTTGTTGTACGTCACCAAAATAGTCTGCTACTGACTTGGCTTCGAACGGGTTGTAGAACCCGCCCTCGCTTGGTCGCTCAGTTCGATAAAACCAATTACCCAATGTTACATCAACGCTACTGCCGGCGATATGCTTATCAATGTACGGATGAAAAACGATGTGACCCTCTTGGATTGCACGCTTTATCTGAATGTTACTGTAAACCCCCACTAACTTCTCCCTCTTTTCATGATCTATTGTACGAAACAACTCACCTCTCATACAAGGACGTCATGCAATATTACAACTTAAATACTTATGTAATGCCAAATGCCTAGTACGTAGAAGCGGGCTTCCCCTGAAGTATATCCAGGTACATATGACGAACCTTGTGCATCAGATCTTCAATACTGCCGTCGTTATGCACCGTTATACTAGGTCGAATAAGTGCTCGTTGACGTTCTGTCGGATCAGAGGCGTCCTGTGTTTTATGGTGATCACGAATGACACTAATTATCAGGCCTTCGTGCTTAACCACGTTTTCTGCTTCGCCGACGAAACGGATACCACCCAGTATGGACAACTTGGCGCCTGAATCCCCGGCCTGCTCGGCACGTCGAATAAGCTCGGTGTTCCAGATGGTGGGGTCGATGTTCTCTACGCAGTATCCGCCGATCCACTGCAGTAGTGGGCGGTAGTCGGCCTTATTTTCTTGTGTGATGGTCGTGCATAGCCGGTCCGGGTTGGCATGGGCCCACGCGATGAACTCCCAGAGTTTTACATACTCGGGCGCCTCAGTACCAATGATCGATGGCTCTATGACGAATAGCTCTGCTGGCACAGAACGCTTCAGGACGGCAGTCAAAATACTTGGTAAATGCGAAAGCCAGGTGTTTATGCTTGCTGGATTATCGAGCGCAACATTTGCCTGTCCAAAATGTTGGCAAAGTTGCGTAGCGACCTCGCTGATGACTTCACTAGTCTCGAACGCACGTGAGTTAGGCTCGATTTGATGCAACAGCTCCGCGATGGTGCTCTTGCCGTGTCCTATTGCTCCAGTAATTCCGATAAGTATCATTACATAATTGTATCAGTAGTTTTCAGGCACAATAAAAACTCCCGCTGATGTCAGCGGGAGTTAGGGCTTTAGGGTAGATTTTTGTAATCTACTGAGCTACAGAAACTTTAATGCTTGGACCCATTGTAGTGGTGATAAACATCGTCTTCATGTAGTTGCCTTTTACGCTGGCTGGTTTTGCTGAGCGGATGCTCGCAATAACAGCGTTAGCGTTGTCTTGGAGTTTCTTTTCTCCAAAGCTAACTTTGCCAATGCCAAGGTGGACGATCCCAGTGCTATCAACACGGAACTCTACTCGTCCAGCCTTTGCTTCTTCTACGGCCTTCACAACGTTAGTTGTTACGGTTCCGCTCTTTGGGTTTGGCATAAGACCGCGGGGGCCTAGGAGTCGGGCGTATTTACCAAGCTTAGCCATCATCATTGGTGATGATACGAGTACGTCAAAGTCGATAGTACCTTTGTCGAGCGCATTGGTGATTTCTTCTACTCCAGCGATGTCGGCGCCAGCTTTCTTGGCCTTAGCTGCGTCATCGCCATCGGCGAATACTGCAACACGGACATTTCGTCCTGTTCCTGCAGGAAGGACAAGGTTTCCGCGAATGTTCTGATCGGCGTGACGAGGGTCTACACCGAGACGAACATGCATTTCGACAGTTGCATCAAACTTTGCTGGGCTCGTCTTTGTAGCCAAGCTCAGTGCTTCATTGAGGCTGTACTCTTTGTCTTTTTCGACAAGTTTTGCAGAGTCTTGGAATTTCTTGCCACGACGTTCGAGCAGGCTGCGAGTTTTAGGGGCTGGAGCCTTAGGCTTCTCTTCCTCGGTTTTCGCAGTTGCCTTACGTTCTTCTTTGGCTTCTTTTGCTTCTACTTCCTTGATTGCTTTTTCGCTTCGTTTTCCAGCCTTGGCGGTTGCCTTCTTGGCTGGTGCTTCAACAGGAGTTTCCTCAGTCGTAGCTTCTGCTGGAGCTTCGGTAGTCTTTGCTTCTTTTTTAGGAGCTGTTTTCTTCTGCGCTGCTTCTTTGGCAGGTTTAGCTTCTGCTACTTCTGTTGTAACTTCTTTTACTTCTTCGTTCTTTTTGGCTGTTGCCATGGTGTTTCTCCTTTGTGGTGCGTACGGCTTTATGAGCCTCCCACGTTAATTATTGAATGAATGAACTATCTAAATCATCCATCTCGTGCTGAATAGCGATGGCTTCTGCTTCGTCACCGGCTGCAAGTGCAGCTGTGAGTTCTTTATCAAGTACAGCATAGTGAATGTCTTCTATGCGGCCCTCTGGAAACCGTGCTTGGTACTCAAGCAGTGAAGCTTCTCCTGTATCTGGAAATATTTCCGCCCACATTTCGTGGTCATGTGGATAAGCTTCGCTTCCATGTGACATAATTTAGCCTTCTACTTCCACGCCCATACTGCGCGCAGTTCCGGCAACCATCTTCTTGACTGCTGGAATGTCGTCAGTGTTCATGTCGTGAGCTTTTGCTTCGGCAATTTCCGTCAGCTGTTGGTCGCTCAATTTCTTGGCGATCTTTTCGCTGTTTGGTTTGCCGGAACCTTTTTTGATGCCAAGCTTTGCTCGGATCAAGTCGTCTGTTGGCGCACCAACTACTCGGAAGTCCATTGTACGGTCGTCATAGATAGTGATGTGTGCAGTGACTGTTTGTCCCTGCATATCTTTGGTAGCATCGTTGAACGGATTGATAAAATCCATCATGTTTACACCATACTGACCGAGTGTACTACCTACTGGAGGCGCAGCACTGGCGCGACCTGCAGGAATTTTCATTTTTAGATTAGCTTTTACTTTTTTTCCGGCCATTTTTTCTCCTAAATTTTGTTCATACTCTTGAAGCGAGAGTGTTTGAACTGCACGTTTATACAAAAATGTGCGTAACTGAAGAATTATACTATGAATTACCTCTGTTGTCTAGTGCATCTCGGGCTGATTCGGTGTTGGTAGATGCGCCTATTGCCATTGTGCCCAGAACGGCCAGAGTGCCTCCAACGATTGAGTTTCCAAATTCTATGTCGTACATACCATTTGCCAGACCGAACATTCCTGCATAGAAGCAAATACGTTCCGGGGCGACAGGAAGTACGTCTGCAAAATAATAGATTCGTCGTGCTACTTCAATCATGGGTTAGTCGTTATATGGAGCCAGGCTTGGATACTTATCTATGAAGGTGGCGTATGTTAGGTCCATTGCATCTTCGACACAAGTAGAGAGTAGGTCATAGTCCGTATCGTCCCCATCCCCCTTTGCTCGCCCGAGTGGAGAATCAGCAATAAATACAAAACTGAGCGTATCGCCTTCTACTCCCTTGATCCCATGTATATTGACCCCACTCATAACCAGTCCAAGACGTGCCATGGTAGCAATTTGTTCGTGGGTATACTGATAGGACGGGATGTTTGTCTCTCCCGGACTTGCTGGAGGATTCATAGTTTTAAACTCGTTTTACTTGCAAACTGTCGAGCTCAACTGGAGTTTCGCGTCCGAACATATTAACGAGAACCTTTAATTTGCCCTTAGCGGGATCAATTTCGTTGATGGTTCCGTCGAAGCTCTTGAATGGCCCATCGGTAATGTTAACCACATCGCCGATTTTGTAATCGATTTTGTGCTTAGGTTGTTCCAGCCCCATTCTCTTGTTGATCTTTTCCATCTCGTCGTCGTCAATTGGAGTTGGCTCGGTGCCTGTTCCAACAAATCCAGTAACACCCGGAGTGTTACGAACGATGTACCAAGCATCTTCGGTTAGTTTCATCTGGACGATAACGTAACCTTGGAAGATTCGCTTCTCGACGACTTTTCGTTTACCGTTCTTGATTTCGATCATCTTTTCTTTTGGAACTAAGATCTGGTAAATCTTGTCCTTCATGTCTAGACTCTCAGCACGCTGACGAATGCTCTCGGCGACTTTTTCTTCGTAGCCACTGTAGGTATGAATGGCGTACCATTGCTTGCTTGTGTCGTATCGTTTGCTCATTATTGTAATATAATCCTTTTAAATATTTTATCTAATCCATAGTCCACAACGGTAATTATCAGACCGAAGACAAAGGCGAATGCAAAAACGGCGAGGGTGAGTTGACGGGTCTCACGTCGTCCAGGCCAGGTTACGAGCTTGAGCTCTGCCCAGGCACCCTTGAAGTAGTTCACTAGGAATACTTTGTGCAGGACTCGTCCTACAAAACGGGCTGGTCGGGTTTTGAATGGCCAGAGTAGAAAACGGAATGGTCGAAGAACCTTTGCCAAAAATCGGCCAATAGCTCGAAACGGTGTAGATGCGAGGCGTGCAGTTTTGCGCACACTTCTTGTCTTTGGTCGGGCGTTATTCGTCAGCTCAGTTCGTTCTCGAACGGTCTGTAGCTTCCGTTTCTTCGGTGTACTCTTCTTTGACTCCGCCATACAACTCCTCGTTTAACCTTATTCACATAAAAATAACCTACTATGAGTAGTAGGTCGATATGTCAAGGATACTCCTGTTGGACCCTTCTAGTCAAGCGTG
>CAYJDY010000029.1:0-9736 GCA_964369045.1 uncultured Candidatus Saccharibacteria bacterium | reverse complement strand
AACCTCCTAGATATATTCTAGAACAGTCCTCGATGTGTCTGAACCTGGACAGCGTATCTTTGGTTCCCTTGGAAGAAATTTGCTGGTTGAGGCCGCGTATTTTCTGTATGCAGGGTTTTTCATGAACTTTTTCTCGAGCATCGGTATGCCAGAAATGAAAAGTATGAGTACCGTTATCGTTAAGGGGCTTAGTAGGCCTAGTATCTTGATCTCTATCGGTAGAGTAGTCGACAACATAATGAGCCATATACCCCACCATTGCAGAACCTCGCCAAAGTAATTTGGATGCCTGCTGTAGCGCCAAAGCCCACTTGTTAGAACCTCATTCGGTGACGTTTTTTGCAGGCTAAATTTTCGTAGCTGCAAGTCAGCAACAGTCTCGAAGTAAAAGCCAGTTGCCCATAGCAGTACGCCGGCTAAGGCCCAGCTCGTAATGTCTATCTCGTTTTCGAGGCCTGCCGTAAGTACGGCCGGTATAGCTATAACCAGAAGAAGCAGGCCCTGAAGAATAAATACCTGGAAGTAACTTCGTATGTAAAACAATGATTTCCATTCTTTTCGCCACTTTTCGTAACGATAATCCTCAGACTTGCTCCTATTGCGGTTAGCAATGTGCATAGACAGGCGGGCACCCCACAGACTAACGAGCAGTAGCATAAGGGTACTCGCTAAACTGGGTGCACTGTTGAGTAAGTATGCTATGCCGGTAACAAGTACAAAGCCCAAGCCCCACGCAATATCTGCAATGTCATTACGTTTTCGAATGACTGATAGAGTAAACCAAAAAGTCATATAGCCCCACAAAACCAGGAGAACCGACAGTAAGAGATTAAGTGCATTACCCATAAATCTAGTATAGCGCAACCAGAATATATCATTTATGGTGTTGTGAGAGGTCCGTCCTTGCTCGCTCGAATTGTGGTGTAATAGGTTTAGATAAACGAGTGGGTTGTGGGGTAAAATATAAGTCCATGACACAAAAAAACGCACTTGATATCCTCAAACTCGGTAAAAACGTCTTCTTGACGGGTGCTGCTGGAAGTGGAAAAACTTATGTGCTCAACGAGTATATTGCTTATCTAAAGAAGAACGCCATACCGGTGGCAGTCACGGCATCCACTGGCATCGCCGCCACTCATATGAACGGAAAAACCATCCACTCGTGGGCTCATATTGGCATCAAAGATCAGCTTAGCTCCTCAGATCTTAACGCTATTTTTGCGCGTAAGGAATTTAGACTAAGTATTGCCGAGGCTAAGGTGTTGATTATCGACGAGGTATCTATGCTGCATCATTTTCGGCTTGATATGGTCGATGCGGTACTCCGTAAAATGCACGGCAATGACAAGCCGTTTGGCGGTATTCAGGTAGTTTTGTGTGGTGATCTCTTCCAGCTTCCGCCAGTATCTCGCGGTGTTTGCGCTCAATATATTACTGATGCTGAATCCTGGTTAGCCATGGACATCCATGTCTGCTATTTGACAGAGCAATACCGCCAAGAAGATGATAAATTACTGTCTCTTTTGAACGAAATGCGTAGCGGAGAAGTGTCACAGGCTTCAATAGAGTATTTGATGCAACGCAAGAATGCCGAGTTAGCCACTGATATTGTTCCGACCAAGCTGTATACGCACAACGCTGATGTTGATGCCATGAATGAACGGGAGCTTGATAAGCTACATACCAAAGAAAAAACCTATAAGATGACCGGCAAAGGTGATCGAAGTGTTGGGGCGGCGTTACGCAAAAGTTGTTTGGCTCCCGAAGAGCTCAAGCTCAAAGTGGGTGCAATCGTCATGTTTGTCCAGAATAACTATGCTAAAGGCTACGTCAACGGAACGCTTGGACAAGTTATTGCTTTTGACAGCGACTCGATGCCCATTGTAAAGACGCTGAAGGGTAAGATGATAACCGCAAGCATGGGAAGTTGGCGCGTAGAAGAAGGGGCAGACGTGATCGCCGAAATTAATCAGTTGCCACTTCGTTTGGCTTGGGCGATCACTGTTCATAAGAGTCAGGGTATGACGTTGGACGCTGCGCAGATCGATCTTAGCAAATCCTTTGTCCTAGGCATGGGTTACGTGGCCTTGTCTCGGGTAAAAACTCTCGATACCATTAACTTGCTCGGCTTGAACCAGCAAGCACTCATGGTCGACCCAGCCGTGATCGAGATCGACCGCGATCTCGTAAGGATATCTGATCGAAGTACGCGACAGATCACTGCCCTATCTCGAGAAGATCTAAAAAAATTACACAAGGAATACATCGAAGAACTGAAGTACGATGGAACACTACTATTCGTCTAGCGAGCTCGGCTGAGTAGTTTGTCTATTGATGTAAACGTAGCCAGTCCATGTGAATCGTATATTTTGTTGAATAGGTCAACTAATACTTGCGCGTCATCGAGTGCGCGATGACGATTTGATACCCGAAATCCATGCGTTTGTATGATCGTATCGAGATTGTGTCGGCGCTGTTCGGGGTAGATCCTTCGCGACAATCGAACAGTGCAGACTTTGTCCATACTGAATTTCTGTCCGAGTCTTCTGTACTCCATCTGGATAAACTGATAGTCAAAGTTAACATTATGCGCAACGAACACGGCATCGGTCATGAACGACCGAAGGGCTTCTGCAATTTCGTGAAACTCTGGTGCATCACGCACCATGGTATCGTTTATTCCAGTGAGATTCGTGATAAACGGCGGTATGACCTGGTCAACCTTGATGAGGGTCGAAAACGTATCGACCACCTTTAGGTCTTGCATTTTGATAGCTCCGATCTCGAGCACACGAGAGTCGCGTGCCGAGGCACCCGTGGTCTCGATGTCGATAAATACAAGTGGTCGATGTGTCATGTATGTATGATAGCTCAAAACCAAGATAGCCAAGGTATTGTCGTAAAATTGTGTATTTATTAGTGATGGTTATTGGTATTAAGCATAAACGCAGGTATTATGGATTCCAGGAGGAATAATAATGGACCCAGTAGCAAATACAGACAATACAAACGTGAACCCACCAACTGATGGGGCAGTTAATGATGCAGGAACGCCAGCAGCAATCCCGCCAGTTGAGGAAACGCCAGCACCAGATGCGGTTGTTCCTGAGCCAGTCGCACCGGCACCAGTGGACGAAGGAGCAAACATTATTGCACCAACAGAACCAACGCCAGCGTCACCAATAAGTGGTATGTCAGCCCCAATCTCGGAGGATACTTCAGTAGAGCCAGTACCACTTGATCTACCGCCAGTTGCACCTGCACCCGAAGCTCCAGAAGTAGCTGCTACACCAGAGAATATCCCTGTTGAACCAGCCCCAACCGATACCTCTACTCCTGACGCGAACCAACAGCTCGGTTCATTCTAGAGCAACCCATCATGCATAAACAGACATCAAGCAAAGCGAAGTCTCTGCTTGATGCGTGCATAAAAGATAGGCGAGGCAGAGTCGTCCTATTCCAGAGTCCTAATGTCCCAATTTTGTTGTGGATCGTTTTTACAATGCTAGGAATGTTCCTGCACGGATCGCCAAAGACGGTAGCTGGTTATATAGCGTTTGGATCATTATTTACGTGGGCCTGGCTGGAGATTACAGCTGGGGCCACGTATTTTCGTAGAGCCTTAGGCGTTGTAGTGCTATTCGCAAGTTTGGTGGGTAAACTGTAGGTGGCAAATTATAAAGGACATATTGTCGGTGGTGTACTAGCAAATACTGTTTTTGTTGCACTTGTTCAGATGACACCCGGAAGCGTACTGACTCATACGGATGGAGTACTAGGAAGTTGGCAATTTGTTGCAGGGCTGTATATTGTGGCAATACTTTTTGGACTATGGCCAGATGTAGATACAAATAGTAAGGGTCAGGATATTTTCTTTGGACTTGCTTTTTTATCGAATATTATTCTCATTGCAACCGGACGTATTGAAGCCTCTGCGTACCTGGGGCTACTAGCCATGACACCAATTGTAGGTAAGCATAGGGGCTGGACTCACAGTAAGATTGCTATGTTTTTGATTCCTGCGCCAATACTCCTCGTGTCTTTCCTGTATAAAAATGAGGTTACAACCCCGGCAATGCTCATCTACGGTGCTTCTGTTTCGGGGTATTTTAGTCACCTATTATTTGATGGACTCATATTTAAACGTTTCCGCGTGCATGGAAATCGCTATGACTGACGCGCTAGATTCCGCCGAGTTTATCCATCTCTTCGTGTGATAGTCCAAAATAGTGTGCTACTTCGTGCCAGACAGTTTTATGTACCTGGCGCTTCAGGTCAATATGATTGTGACTGGTGTACTCGATTGGGTGTTTGAATATGGTTATCTTGTCTGGCAACACAAGGCTGTAGTTGCCACCACGTTTACCCAAGGGGATACCCTCGTACAGGCCAAATAGCGTCTGGTCGCCACGCAGATGAAGCTTTTGTCTTTGCTCCGGGCTCGGATTATCTTCGGCGGTAAATACGACGTTTTTTATACGCTCATAGTATTTTTCTGGGATGGCATCAATTGCATCGGCAATACTCTCTTCAAATTCCGCATCAGTAACTTGAAACATGATCAGATTATACACCTCGTCATGCTGACTTCGGTGCTGGACGGATAAAAACCCACAGCAGAAGAGCAACGATTAAAAACATAGCACTATAGAAACCTATTTCACCGTAGAGCTCGAGCTTATAGCCTTCGTTAAAGTTTAATACGAAGTATGCGATGGTCGTCAGGACGTAGGCGGTGGCACAAAAGATAGCTGTGGCGATCAGGGCACTACGCCGTACAAGCACACATGAAACAATGATTGGAATTACGTACAAGAACACTGCTTTGCTGGCCATCCCACGTTGCGTATATATACCGTAAGAGGCGACAGCTGCGTCCGCCAAAATAAGCGCTAGGATTAATTTTTTACAAGTCGACGGGCTGCTTGATCGATTTCTTGATATGTACCAAACAATGGTTGTAACGACGAGTAGTAGTGCAGTAACAATCCAACGACGTAGAGTAACTTCGGGTGTAACCAGTTTGCCTGCATCGAAGAGGATTATCTGCCCAGCGATCGCTAGAGCGTAGAGGTAATGGATAGTGGCGACCTTGCGAGTCCTAACGCGCAGTTCGCTACTTTTTGATTGTTTCGTATTCATTCAACCTTAATATAACCATAAGACTTTTACGGTCGTCAACCAGAGAGGGCGAAAACATAAGAAATTTGATAAATACGACAAAACATTATTTAGTATTGACTTTTATTTTTTGCGGAATATATTGATCACTACATAAGTATGAGGGGACGATCATGAAGGGGTTCATGTCAAAACTAAAACTTGGGCGCGAGAGCCTAGCTATTATGAGTATTCTAGTACTCACCGTAAACGGGGGAGTTGTTCACGCCGCCGAAACAGGAGGCTATCCATGGGCAGATGCCACACTAATTCGGGCAAGCACCTACGACTGGGGGTATACGGACTGTCAGCCGGCGATGGTGCAGGCAAAAACGTGTAGTGCCCACTATGGGTACAAAGATGGGGTAACATATCACGAGAGTGATCCATGGAAATATGATGTACGTAACTGCACCTCGTTTGTTGCCTGGCGCGTCAATCAGTCTTTTCAAATCAACTTACGTGGATTCGGTGATGCTAAAAACTGGGTTGTTTCAGCACAAAGGGCTGGCTATGCAACCAGCAAACAGCCACGCCCGGGTGATATTGCCGTATGGACGAATGGAACCTATGGCCATGTTGCCTATGTAACTGCCGTTAATGCAGATAACTCTGTAAACGTAGAGCAATATAACAAAGGCGGCCGAGGAGAGTTCAGTCGTCAGTCTCGAGTCAGGGCAGATATGTATATACACGTCGCACCAACTGTAACTCCAAAGCCAGCCATAGACGTTCCAGTATTATCACAAACGACTATTAATTCCGTTACTACAAGCGTTCCAGTCGCCACAGTCCCTGTCGCGAAGGCTCCTGTGCAGGTTATGCCACCGCAACCCGTAGTGGTTACGCAACCAGTACAAACGCCAGAAGCTCCTGTCGTTGCTGTGCCTGACGAAACAAGCTATTTTGTCGAGAGCAATGCCAAAGAAGGCATCCGAACCTACGCAATAAAACATAAGAACACCAAGAGCGGTAAAGTTGAGATTAGTAAGAGCGAGTCTGCGAAAGAAACAAGTGTTTGGTCAACTGAAGTCGTCACGACAGAGACAACTACGACAAACGAAGAGGTGACGTACACACTCGGTGACTATAATGCGGACGGAGTTAGCGACATGTACCGCATCGCACATAACAAAACGTCGAGCGGCAAAGTAGAAGTTGGTGTCCTTGATGGATCAAATAAATATGCGTCGTACTTAAAAAAGTGGACAACCACTGAGCCAACACATCCGGCTTCTGACGTCTGGTACGCTGTCGCCGATCAAAATGGGGATGGTAGCTTAGATCTCTACCAGGTTTGGCACGATCATACGGCAAGCCAGCTCGCAGAGATTAAAGTGTTGGATGGAGTAGACTTTGCCAAAACACTGTTCGCATCATCTGCCCCGGAACCAAACCATTCGGCTGGTGATGTCTACTTTATGATCGGTGATCATAATAACGATGGAATCGTAGATCTATACCAGGTACTACATAATAATACTGCGAGTGGCCGTGCTGAGGTGCGAGTTTATGATGGTTCCAGCGACCACGCAGTTCTACTGAGTAAGTGGACGACTGACCAGACGAACTATTCTGGAAACGGTCCCAACATATAAGCAGTTAACGTACTTATGTCTTTGTTGTGCAGAGTGTATATCTTCAGCAAACATACATTCAAATCGTGCTAAAATAACATTCTGTTAATGAACGTAGATTTGGAGCACGAGTGAGCAAACAGACGGTTACAGTCGTTGGTCTTGGGTATGTCGGGTTACCACTCGCTCTTTTAGTTGAAGCAAAAGGTTACAATGTCTTTGGAATAGATTATGACCTCAAGAAAGTGAATGCTATCAACAAAGGCAAAAGTACTTTTGTCGACAAAGAAGTCACGAAACAATTAAAATCGAGTTCGCTCAAGGCTCAAAATAACTACGCTGGTGTCGAAGACGCGCAGATTGTTATTGTCTGCGTACCTACACCGCTTGATCATGCATACCTGCCCGACCTCAAGCCTGTTATCTCTGCTTGTAGTGAGATTGCAAAGCGACTGACAAAGGGTCAACTCATTATTATTGAATCTACAATTAATCCTGGAGTTTGCGAAGATGTTATTCTGCCTATTCTGGAGTCGGTTTCGGGAAAGAAATGCGGAAAAGATTTTTATCTGGCACACTGCCCAGAGCGTATAAATCCTGGTGATCCAAAGTGGAATGTAGCGAATATTGCGCGTGTTGTTGGTGGTTATGACAAGAAAAGTCTGCAACTTGCTGCCTCGTTTTATCGTTCAATCATCACGGGGGAGGTAAAAGAGATGGGTTCACTCAAGGAAGCCGAGGCAGTTAAGGTTGTTGAGAACTCATTCCGTGATGTAAACATTGCGTTTGTAAATGAACTGGCTATGTCATTCTCGAAACTTGGAATAGATATTGTCAATGTTATCAATGGAGCCGCAACCAAGCCATTTGCCTTTATGGCACATTATCCTGGCGCTGGAGTCGGTGGCCATTGTATCCCCATAGATCCCCACTACCTGATTGAATACGCCAAACAGAATGGCTTCAAACATAAGTTTCTTTCTGTTGCACGCGACATAAATAATGGTATGCCAAATTTTGTGGTTGATCAGCTCAAAGACGTCATGGCTATGTCGAAGCGATCTATAAACGACACCAAAGTAACGGTACTGGGCCTTTCTTATAAAGCAGATGTCGGTGACATACGTGAAAGCCCCTCACTAGAAATTATTAAAATCCTAAAAAAACAAAAGTTCCAAGTTGCTGCGTACGACCCTTATGTAGAAAAACATGATCTGGCCCCACAGGCGCATGCTGATCTAGATGTGACCTATGATGATAAACTACTGGCCTCAATCAAGGGTGCCGATGCTGTCATTGTGGCAACTGCACACAAGGAGTTCATTAATCTTGATCCAGAAACACTGCATGATGCCGGAGTGAGTATTGTCATCGACGGAAGGAATCGTTTGGACAAAGAAGCCATTGAATCTGCAGGTATGGTCTACCGGGGTATTGGACGCTAGTTCTCCAAATGTGCTTCTCTAAGTCCAATAACTAAAAGCGATTTGCCTAATCTGTAATATGTTGTAATTTAATACTTTATATACAATGAACTATTGCTAAAATATGTCAAAAGGTATTGACTACAACCATATATAGAAGAGGAGAGCGTATGTTTTTGGCAGCATTATTATTAACAGCAGTTGGCTTACTATCAAGTCTGCTTGGACTAAAATTGTTTAGGATTATCCTACCGATCATTGGTCTGATAAGTGGGTTCATGGTTGGTTTTGGTGGATTCCAGGGTGTATTTGGTACCGGTGTCATCAGTAGTACTATGGCAGTTTTGGTCGCCGTAATGGTTGGAGTAATCTTTGCCTTACTCGCGTTTGTGTTATTCGACATAGCAGTTAAGCTACTAGGAATCTTTATCGGTGCCTGGGTACTCGCATTCCTAGGCGTTGCTATCGGACTCGATAAAAATGGCTTCATCGTGTTCTTGCTTGCAGTTGCTGGTGGAATTATCGCCGCAATACTTATCAATGCTCGAAGGATGAGCTTCCAGATTGTAGTCGCTGTTACGTCACTGGCAGGTGTTGCCTATATTCTGACTGGAATCATGCTAGTAGCCGGCAAAGTTTCGCTTGCTGATCTTAGTGATTCAGGCATCATTCCAACAATGCTACGCGTTGTGGATCAATCATTCCTGTGGTTGTTCGTATGGCTTGGTGGATCGATCTTGGCAATGCAGGTTCAGTATCGACTCGCAGTTCTTGATTTCTTGAACGACAACTTCGCATACGTTGAAGTTAGCGAACCGAAGCCACGAAAAGTGACGTCAAAGAAGTAAACAACAATAACTTTAGGAGATAAAACAATGGCATCATCAAATATTAATAAAAAAATCGTACAGGTACGAGCAACAAGCTTGGCAACTTTCGAAGGTACATTTGCGGCAATTCTTGGGCTTGGTGTAGCAATTATCTATAGCCTCAACACTACTATCGATATCGCCGCTTCAACAAACAGCGTGCTAAAAGGAATGGCATTTGGCTTGACCACTGGTATTATAAGTATCATCGTACTTCCATTTATCTACTTTGCATTTGGCTGGTTGATTGGCCTTATCCATGGTTGGATTTTCAATATCGTTCTTGGTGCATCAGGTGGTGTTGCATTCCAGCTCGACGACGAAAAATAGATTCGTTACTAATTAAAAAAGCCCGGGTCAGCCCGGGCTTTTTTGTACGTACAGTTCGGCTATGATACCCGACGCTCTGCAGCATCAAGCTCGCGTTGTGAGTTGACCATCTTTACAGTGAAGTAGTTGATGAGGGCGTGCATGCCGAGTGCAAGCAACAAATACATGATGATTGCAAAGAGTGCTGATGAGCTAAAGTAGCCTGTCTCTCCAACAGGACGAGTAGGGAAGATGCCACGGAATGGAGCTAAGAAGATCGAAGCGGTGTCATAAACAAAGCTTACGAATCCGGTCGAAGCGTTGGCGCTAAATAGAAGCAAGAAGAAGCCTGTCGCCAAGAATCCACATGCTGTAAGTGCATACCCATATACCAAAT
>CAYJDY010000028.1:5809-9914 GCA_964369045.1 uncultured Candidatus Saccharibacteria bacterium | reverse complement strand
TTAAACTTTAGAACACCGAAGTAAACGAGCGCCATCGGCACAAGATATGCACCCCAACCAAAAGTCCAATGACCGGCATCGAATAAACCTTTTGGCAAAGGTCCGCCAGTACCAAAGCTACCGAGTAGCATGAAGAGCGCAATAATAATAAGGACGATGGCTCCAGCAAGAGGCCAAAACGGTGACCTCTCTACGACCGGCTGTGCTTTTTTTCTGGTTTGTTTTTTTCTTTTTGCCATAATGCTTGTCTATTATATCATCGGTCGGTTGATTCTTGTCTATTACTTTCCTGCTTGCTTTTCGCTAGTAAAAAAGCGGCATTTTGTTCGGCAATTCTAGCTGGATCAAGATCTACGCCAGTTCTTGCAATCTCTGCTGTGTCGTGTACGTCCTCTGCCAATCCTGCTACTTCACTGTTCAAGTCACGTGAAGCAACCTCTTCTTTGCGCGCCTGGTCAGGCTCGCCAATAAAGCCCTCTGCTAGTATTTCATCTATTTTTCGTGGTTGGTTTTGTTTGTCGTTCATAATAACTACTATAGCAAAAAATACAACGTTTGTCAACGTGCTTGTGTTTGTAATAAAAGAACTCCCCGTAGGGAGTCCTTTTAAAATGTGCTACTAGCGATTACTGGTGAGCAGGTTCGCTTGATTCACTGGCTACTGCTGGCAAACCAGCCTGTAGTCCTTCAGCTGAATCTGGAACATTTGTTTGAGGTGCTTGTGCGTTTGCTTCGTACAATGACAAATCCTTCATAGCATCAGCATGCTCAGCATCTTCAGATGCTTTCACTGCATCAGCTTTGGCAGTTAGTTCGCTCTCCATTGCATCAAACTCTTTGGGGTTAGGGTTTACTGCATTTGCAGAAACTGCTGTTTCTCCTACAAATTTGTTAAATTCTGATTGTGTACCTATTCTTGGCTGCTCAATAGTTGCTTGACTCATTTTTTTCCTTTTTTTATTTTTACGAACAATACAAGCAATATAACACGCTTGTGCTTATTTGTCAATATTATTTACTAGTCATCAATTATGATTGTGTGGTCTAGTCAGTTCGGGCATCTTGGTTGAGCAGTTTTGCCCGCATCTCTCGAAACCGCTTCTGCACATCTTCAGCCTGCTCTTCTGGAGTTGGCGGAGTCTCTACTGGTTTTGGAGCTGATTGCCGACCCTTACCATTACCGTTGCCATTCCCCTGCTTTTCATTGTTTGGTTTACCGCCACCAATGACGTTTACCACTGGGATAACGATCGGACTACGTTGTGTCTGTTCGAACAAGAAGTGTGTAACGTGTTCACGAATTTCTTGTTTGAATCTGTCTAGGTCTACTCGCTTGAAACGCTGACCTACTGCACGGCGTAGTTCAGCACGGAAGTTATTCATGAGCTCTTCGTTATCGCGCATATAGATGAAGCCCCGACTAATAATATCTGGACTTGTAGCTAGGTTACCTGTTCGCTTATCAACGGTTAGCACTACTGCAACCAGTCCTTCTTCGGCGAGCATCAGGCGGTCTTTGACCACGATGTTGCTTACAACTGCACCTGTCTGATCGACGAGTACTGTTCCGTGAGGAACATTGCCTGCTGGTTCCATGGTGTCTGATGTAAAGGCGATAACCTCGCCGTTATCGGCATTGATGGTGTTCTTGCGTGGAACTCCTTGGTTAATGGCAATGTCGATGTGGCGCTTCTTAGCGGTATAGTCACCATAAATTGGCACAAAGAACTTCGGCTTGGTAACGTTAATCATTTCGGCATATTCATCTACGCTAGCATGTCCCGATACGTGAAGCGGACCATGTTGATCAATATCACGAGTAATGTGCTGGAAGATATGTACTCCTTTTTTCATGAAGTCGTCCACCATTGAGCGAATCTTGGCATCGTTACCTGAATATGGAATCGGGGAGCTCGACAAGATTACAGTATCTTGCTCTTTGAGCTTCACGTGACGGTGGTCTCCGCTACTCATACGTTGTAGTGCTGAGCTTGGTTCACCTTGCGATCCAGTACAGACTACCACCAGTTCGTGGTCATTCATGGTACCAGCAGCAGCTATCGGCACGAACGTACCCTTTGGAATACGTACGAAACCATGGCGCACAGCCATCTCGAGCGTACTGACCATACTGCGTCCATCCATTGCTACCTTACGATTGTGCGCAACAGCAGCATTGATGATCATCTGCACACGGTTCATATTCGTCGAGAATAAACCAACGAAAACTCGCCCTGGCGCATTCTTCATAATATCAGCGATACTGGCTTCGATTGTACTTTCACTTGGAGTCCAACCTGGACGATCCGTTGTAGTGCTCTCACTCAGTAGGGCTAGCACCCCGTCATCACCAAGGTCTTTTAGTCGCTGCATGTCAGTCTTTTCGTGGTCGAGTGGACTTGGATCGAAACGGAAGTCACCCGTGTTGATAATCCTTCCTACTGGCGTATCGAGTATGATGCAGGTACTACCAGGAATAGAGTGCGTAACACGCACGAGTTCTACAAAGAAGTTACCAATCTTGAGACGCTCATGGGTGTCTTCGTTCATCATGACTGTTTTGAGCTCAAAACCATCAGGCATTGGCAAGCCGAAGTTATTGAATATCTCTTCGACGCGGCCAATAGTAAATTTACTACCGTAAATTGGTGCCGGGAACTTAGGTACGATATGTGGCAAACCACCGATGTGGTCAAGGTGTCCATGCGTAATAATATAGGCTCGGATCTTGTGACGGATTGATTCTAGGTAAGTCGTATCTACAATACCGTAGTTAATACCTGGCAAATCAACGCCTAGGTCGTTACCGCAGTCCATGATTATTGCATCATTCATGTATTCAACGAGGATGGTGTTCTTTGAACCACCACCGTCCATACCGCCGAGACCGACAATCTTGAGGCGTGGCGTGTCATCAATGAAGTTTGCACGTTGCGAGACTACTTGTCCCTTGCTACTAGCATCGAGGTGCTGATTGGCAATTCGTGTAGCATCCTCTAGATTTCGCTTCTGGGCGCGCATAGCGGCACCTCTGGAGACACTTCTGCCTGCTGGCGCGGGTTGTGACGGATTGTTATTTGGCCGTCTACTATTGTTTTTTGGCCGATTGTTCGGCCGGTTGTTTTGTTTCGAACTATTGTTTGGTCTTGCATTCTGCTGACCGTTGTTCGGGTTATTTGGATTCATTCTTTTCCTTTCAGTTTATGGAAAAATTTATTGTTTAATCTTATTAATTATTGCGGGTACTCTGGCGAAGTCATCAAGTAATGTTTGCCGTAGAGATCCGTTGTACAAGGCTGCCGCAGGATGATAAAGAGGTAGGATTACCCATGATATCTCTGTATCTCCGACTTTCGCTGTTATACGTTTGGGTTGGCCATGAATGGCACTAATTTGTAAACCCGGTAAGAAACAATTAGTACTATGTCTTCCAAGCGTGACAATGACACTTGGATTAATTGTTGCTAACTGGGCGTACAAAAACGGTAAAAAAGCCGTTTTTTCGTCTGGCTCTGGGTCCCGATTATTTGGTGGTCGATATTTGACGATGTTTGTTATGTAAATGTCCGACCGGCTCATGTCTACTGAAGCGAGCATTTCGTCTAAGAACTTACCTGCTGCTCCAACGAATGGCTCACCAGTCTCGTCTTCTTTTTTTCCGGGTGCTTCACCGATGAAAACCACTTCTGCATCTGCGTTCCCGGTTCCGAAAACGAGCTGTTTGGCTGTTTTGGCCAAATCTGGGCAGATATTTTGTTGTAGTATATCTGCCCTAATCTGATCAAGACGTTGCTGTGAATTCATTGCTTTAATTAAAACGTACTGCTTTATAGAGCCGATTGAGACCAACTATGATGAGTACGATCAATATTCCATATTGTTGCAAACTACCTGTGTCGCTGGCCCGTAGAAATACGAGCCAACTACCTACGAAACAAAGCAAGCTAATAATTATGAGCCCCACTCGACTTTGTAAAAAATGCTTTTTGTTAACTTTGCTCACAGGGTTGTCCTCCTATTTTTTTGACGATTCTTTGGTCGCAGCCTTCATGCTAAGTTGCAATCGTCCACGGTCATCAATTGCCATCAGTTTAACATCAACATG
>CAYJDY010000028.1:0-5709 GCA_964369045.1 uncultured Candidatus Saccharibacteria bacterium | reverse complement strand
TGCTAAGTTGCAATCGTCCACGGTCATCAATTGCCATCAGTTTAACATCAACATGGTCACCTTCTTTGACGACATCACTTGGCTTGTTAACGCGCTCTTCGCTCATTTCACTAACATGAACAAGTCCGTCTTTGCCTGGCATTATCTGCACGAAAGCACCAAAGTCCATAACGCTCATAACTGGGGCGTTGCGGTAAATCTTACCAACCTCTGGCTCAGCTACAATACTCTGGATCCAATCTTTTGCAGCTTGAATGCTTTCGCCATTCGGACTGGCTATCATGATCGTTCCATCATCCTTGATATCGATCTCAGCTCCAGTTTCTCCTGTAATCTTCTGAATGGTCTCGCCACCCTTTCCGATTACCTCACGAATTTTATCTGGGTTGATTTGAATTGATTCAACGCGTGGTGCATAAGGGCTCAATTCTGGGCGAGCTTCGGCTAGTGTTTGCATCATGCTGTCGAGGATGAATGCACGGCCTGCTTTTCCTTGTTCGAGAGCTTGTGCCAGGATATCAATGTCTAGGCCGTGAACTTTCATATCCATCTGAAGCGCAGTGATACCTTTAGCTGTACCAGTAACCTTGAAGTCCATATCTCCGGCAAAATCTTCAGCATCAGCGATGTCAGTCAAGATTATTGGACGATCACCGTCTAACATCAGACCCATAGCGATACCGCTGACGGGTCGCTTCAGTGGTACTCCAGCATCGAGTAGTGCCAGAGTACTACTGCAGGTTGCAGCCATACTGGTGCTTCCGTGCTGGCTCATAATTTCGGTGACCGCTCGAATGGTGTACGGGAATTCTGAGTCAGATGGAATAACCGCAGCCAGTGCTCGCTCTGCAAGGGCACTATGGCCGATCTCTCGGCGTCCTGGACTGCCGAGGCGCTTTATTTCGCCAACGGTATAGCCAGGAGCATTGAAGTGGTGCATATAGCGCTTCTCGCCCTCTCGCTCCATGGTATCAATAAGCTGTGCGTAACTAAGCGGTGCGAGTGTGACAATATTCATACCCTGGGTCATGCCACGAGTGAATAATGATGATCCGTGAGCACGCGGCAAGAACCCGACTTCGTGACTTAGAGTTCGAACCTCGGTGAGTTTACGACCATCTGGTCGTAGTCCATCCTCGATAATACCTTTGCGCACATCTTTGTTGGCAGCTGAAGCAAAGGCGTCTTCATAGTGATGCTTGTTCGCCTCATAATCATCACCGAGCTTCTCGGCGAAATGCGCAAGCAAGTCCTCACGGATGATGTGCATTTTCTCATGACGGTCTGGGTAGTTGGTGCGAATGTTTTCACCCATCTTGCCCTTCAGATATTCATCAACTTCTTTTTGAATGTCATCGCTTGGAAGACTAAGCTCATATTCCTGTGCTACTACACCAACCTTGGCAACTAACTCTTTCTGAAGTTTGATTGCTGGTTGGATAGCCTCTTGCGCAAAGCGTAGTGCTTCGATAACCTTTGCCTCGTCTACTTCACTAGCACCAGCTTCTACCATCATGATGGCATTTTCGGTGCCGGCAGCTACAAGGTCAAGAAGTCCACTGTCGAGTTGACTATTGCTGGCAAATGCCGTGAGCTTATCATCGACGATTCCAACACGTACTCCAGCAACTGGGCCTTCGAAAGGAGCACCAGTCAGCATGAGCGCGGTACTGGCAGCAATCATAGCAATCATATCAGGACGGAAGTCAGGATCCATGCTGAGCACAGTAGCTACGCACTGAACTTCGTGACGATAGCCTTTCGGCCACAGTGGGCGGATTGGTCGATCGATGAGGCGGCCGATTAGGATGGCATCCTCTGACGGTCGACCCTCTCTTTTAATAAAGCGGCTACCACTGATTTTGCCAGCTGCATACATTTTTTCTTCGTAATCGATACTCAGAGGGAAATAGTCCATAGTTACCGGCTTTTTGCCTACCATAGCCGTGCCCATTACAACTGTGTCGCCATAACGAACGAGCACACTGGCACTCGTTCTAAAACCTATCCGATTAACTTCAAGGCTTAGTGTTCGGCCACAAAATTTGGTCTCTACTTTAACAATGTCTTTACCGAACGGGTTTACTGTCTGTCCCAAGGGATGTTCCTTTCTATTCGTTGCAGGTTGCAAATATACGGTATCACTACCCTTGTGCTGTCACGGCAGTAAAGGTATATCTGGTATCTACAACGAAAGAGTTTTTAGTTTAATGTGCACAAGCTGTTGCCCGCTCATGGGCAATATAGTCTATGCAAATTACTGGTTACCGGCGAATACCAAGCTTCTTAATAAGAGCGAGATACTCTGCACTATCGTGGTCTGCAATGTACTTTAGATGTCGTTTTCGCTGGCCAACCATCTGTAGTAACCCTCGACGAGCCATGAAATCTTTTTTATTCACTTTTAGGTGTTCAGTGAGTTCTTTAATGCGCGCAGTAAGAATTCCGACCTGTACAGCGCTACTGCCAGTGTCGTTCTTTGCCTTTTGTAAATCGGTGATAATTGCTTGTTTTTTCTCTAGTGTGATCATATGTTAGATACACTTTAACAGATGTAGTTGCATTATGCAACCCCTTTAGGGGCAGATCAAGTAACAATTGCTTTTGGGGTCCAGGTCGCAAAACCTGTTGAACCGCCTGACGCTGCTGTTGCCGCATTGAGAAAGCCGACTACATCAGTACTTCGAAACTCGGTATTGAGGTTATCGTGGAAAGTAGGCGCCGAATAGCTGAAATACTTGGAGGATATACCGGCAGTCGTCATAGCCGCAGAGAGTAGCGGCTCGTGGGCCCAATGGACGAGGTAATCACCCGTTCCGCGTGAGTAGCCAATACGCGGTATAGCGGCGGCAGTGTTTTGCGCTACATTACGAGCAATAAGATTATCAATATTAGTATTGGTGAGCGTCGGTATGGACCCATTTTGCGACTGTCCTATGAATGCCTGGGCTGCGGCAACGACCGTACCTCTACTGGAAGCATTAATAATCGGACCATATCCAAAATCTGTTGGATCCCACGCACAGGCTACCGCCATGTCGATCGGTGCCCCATAAACAAAAGATCCGATGAACGTGGGGTCAGCACCTGTGTAGCCATCTCTGTATGTTGAATTACCTGCAATGGTTAAGTCTCTCGTCGAACCATCGTTAGTGAGTCCGTTTGAAACCGCAGCTCCAAGGGCAATATAACCCCCCGCACTATATCCGGTAGCAAACATACGGGAACCATCAACCTTTGCGTAGGTATTATCGCCACCTGAAGCGAGCGAGCATTTTGCTGCGATTCGCACAGCGGCTAGTTTGTAATCAATGATCCAACTCGGGTAACGCCCAAATGCCGGGGTATTGCTATCGAGCGGATCGTTGGTTCCCCAGGCATCGTAGCCACCGTTGTTATCGGCAGAAGATTTCAAATACCTGATCGTTGCCACCGCGTAGCCTGCATTCAGCAAGGTATTGCGCCAGTTAGCAGGAAGATATGTTTTGTTGCCTGCGACAAAGAAACCACCATGTGACCACATTACAAGTGGGAAGCCGTTTGCATTTGCTGGCGTTCCATTTGGTACGTATAGTGTGTAGTTACGTGTGTAGTTCGAAGCATACGAAACATCTGTATACGTCGTAAAGCTGGCGGTTGGTACCGTAACACCATCAGCCAAATCAGATGGAAATGTATAGGCTGTCACTGGCGTACCTGTCCCTGCAGAGTTGGTGACAGTCGATACCGATGCTGTACCACCCGGGAACTTGCCGTCCAGATCATACGTATCGCAAAATTCAATGTTAGCCAGGCTCAGCGTTGGATTTACTCCACCGCCAGCAACGACATCACCGATAATAAGTTGAGGACTCGCAGTAAGAGATGCAGGGTTTGGAGATATGCGACCAAGTAACGTCGTAGAGTCCCCAGCATACCAGCGCACATCTATCTTGGGACTAAACGTACTGTTTACCTGTATCTCGACTCTAATCCACTGATTTACCAAGCTACTTCCTGTAGAACCCGTTAAGCCAGGGATCAGCGCTTTTCCGGTGTTTGCTTCCAGGCATAACCCATACCAATGCAAGCCACCACTCCCTGCCCAAAAGCCAATTGTTCCAATATTGGCAAAATGTGTGGCGGGATAATGGAAGTAGTAGCGTAATGAGTATGTAGAAAGTGCGGATGATGGTGCCCCAGAATATGCCTTAGAGTAGTCAAAGCCCATGAACGGGCGCGTAATACCTACCGCGTAATCCCTAACCTGTAGTACTGGTACGTTGGTTCGCGAATTGATGGTTGTTGCTGCTCCATATATAATATTACCCCCTGATGGGAAACCCACCGCAAACGGGTTTTGAAACGAAGATTGTTCTGCGTTCATGGCATTTATGTCGGTGCGGCCAGTCGCTCCAGGCAAAAAAGTCATGTTAGTCGCGGTACCGTACCCATCCCATCTCAGCAAAATACTCATCGTAGCCTTCCTCGAACCTTATTATTCATATTATAGTAGAAACCGTGGCGTTTACGCTAGAGTTTATAGTCGTTTATACCTATTGTACTCACTGACACTTTTTGACCATGAAGAATAAAAACCATCATCCCACAGTGTGAGGAGTTGCTCGAAGTAGGCTTGGTACAGGTATTTAACCCGTCCAACGCTAAAGTTATTCACTGCGTAATTATGAATAGTCTCTGGGTCGAGGAAGTGAATATTTTTGGCAGCCCAAACTGCCTCACCTATGGTTCGGAATCTATACCCATGAACGCCGTGCTGAATATTTTCGGGAAAGGCACCAAAATCAGTGGCTATCACTGGAGTACCACAAAGGAGACTCTCTATCGATACACCCCCAAAAGGCTCTAGATATGTTGTCCCCATAAAAACTGCGCGCGCTCTGCTTAGTAGCTCACCACGCTTCTTCACATCGGCGTGACCAACATGCATAATATGATCGCCCTGCACTGACATCTCGTCACCAATAATTATGTTGCCTCGGACTTCCCTTACTCCCTGCCCAGCAAGTATCAGTTTGGCGCCTATTCGCCGAGTGACTTCTACGGCAACCTCGGCACCCTTTCGAGATATAAAGCGTCCTAGGAACAGAAAATAATCGTCTTTCTGTGCACTATACGGAAAAAGCTCTGTTTCGTAATAGTTCGGTATGACTGTGTCAAAGAAATGCCCGTTATCATTTTGCATACTACCATAGACGTAGTGCATCCAGGCGTAGGACTCAAAGATCCGATACTGCGAGAAGACACCGCCATAACCGATACCAGATTCAACCGTCATAGTCCCCGGAAATGCTTCTGCTATCTGTTGCTGACACCGACCACCAACCACACATATAAAATCTTTGGGCTTGAGACGCTTGCCTATTTCTTTGATAGCTTTTTTATTTGTTTTGACCCAATGTTCGTCCGTCGGCTCCCACGTTATTGTTGGTAGATCGTTTTTGGATGCCTGCGCTCCAAACCACTTTTTTTGGTCTTTTTTGGTAGCGATCGTTACAAGTTCGTCACAATCTGCTTCGTTTTCTTCTGATGCATACAAGTAAACCTCATGTCCTAGGCTCTTGAGCATGTTGCAAAGTTTTCTCTGTTTTGAGGTGTAGGCGCAGGCTTCGTATTCAAGCGTTGACTGGGTATGCGGTAATGATACGACATGAAAACGCATCTTGGTATTATTTGTCGTCTGAATCTTCCCGTTCATGTCTCCATACT
>CAYJDY010000027.1:0-10921 GCA_964369045.1 uncultured Candidatus Saccharibacteria bacterium | reverse complement strand
ATGCATACGAATCACAAGTTCTACTAGACGATCTTAATAAAATACTTGTTGGAAACATTGATATTCAGCCTCTATTGCATCAATGTGCAGAGCTGCTTGAGACAACCTTAAAGGCTGAGTTTTGTACTTTTATTATTAAGGCGACAGATGATAAGACCAGGAGAATCATTGGATCGAAAAAGGTTGCACTTGATGAAGATCAGATACTAGAGCTCAGTAGCCAGAATCATCGTACGGATCAGATTTTAGTTGCGGATGATCTTGATGAATCGCAAACGACGCTCAAAGCCATGCTTTCTAAGAATAATGTGTCTATTCTGGCACGGCTAGCTCCCGCAGGGAAGAATGCTGTTGAACAGGGTTATCTAGTGCTCGGCAATAAGCGCAGCGGCAATCCTTATAATAAGCAAGATTTGCAGGTGCTAGATATTATTGCCAACGAGCTCGTTATCGCTATACAGAACGCGCTACGATTCGAAGAGATTGAAGCCTTTACTGTAACCTTGCAGGACAAAGTAGACGATGCCACACGCCAATTGCGCCAGACAAACGAGAAGCTGAAGGCGCTCGACGAGACAAAGGATGAGTTTATCAGTATGGCCTCTCATCAGTTGCGTACCCCGTTAACAGCGGTGAAAGGGTATGTGAGCATGGTTGTAGAGGGTGACGCAGGTAAACTAAACAAGCAACAAAAAGAGCTGTTGGATCAGGCATTTTCGAGTTCTCAGCGTATGGTTTACCTGATTGCCGACCTTTTGAATGTATCGCGACTAAAGACCGGAAAGTTCGTGATTGAGAACAAAGTCACGCAGCTGGCTGATGTTGTTGAAGCAGAAATTGAACAGTTGAAGCAGACTGCAGCAGGTAAAGACCAGACGCTCACTTATACTAAGCCAGACAAGTTCCCAGAGCTTATGCTGGATGAGACCAAGATTCGCCAGGTGATCATGAACTTTACCGATAACGCATTGCACTATACACCAACAGGCGGACATATAGCCGTAAATCTCGAAGATAAAGGCTCTACGATTGAATTCACCGTGGTTGATGATGGCCTTGGTGTGCCAAAGAGCGAACAGCATCATCTGTTTGGCAAGTTCTTCCGTGCCGGCAATGCCCGAAAAGCCCGGCCAGATGGAACGGGACTGGGTCTATTCATGGCCAAAAAAGTCATCATTGCGCAGGGAGGCGCCGTGATCTTTAGTAGTACCGAGGGCAAGGGAAGTACCTTTGGCTTCACTATGTCCAAAGAGAAATTAGCAGTCAAAAAAGCCTAAAACGACCAGTGTTCGAGTGAGTAGGCATTAGCAGAATATTATTGACAAAATAGCATTTTTCGTGTATTGTATATCTCATGTCCGAAATATTGAATCAAGCAGTAGAATATATGCCATACATTGGTGCAACAGCTGGCGCGGTCGCTGGTGGTGTTACCGACATGATGGCACGCAGAAGCCTAGCTAAGGACCAAGAAGCACTTGCTGCTGTACTTGGCGACATTGTCGAGACGGAGCAACACGAGTCTATGACATCACGTGTACGACGAATCGGTGGCGCAACACTGGTTGTGGCCGGTGCTACGGTAGGTATGCTAAACGGCCTGGTATGGCAGACAGAAGCAGACCAAAGCTTGCCACCAACACTTGGCGTCATTGTCGACCATTCAGGTGCTGTCCAGGCAAATGACGAAGTACTTAGTAGTGTTAACAGCATGACAAGTATGTTCGATAGCGATGCTTTTGATGCTACAGCCTATGTGGCCGCTAACGGCGAAGTTAACCCTATGAAACCTAACAAGGTTGTTGATTCAGAACCTTTTGGCGATGCTCCTCTTGAGCAAGCCATGACAACCGCTTTTGGTCAAAACCAAAAAGAACGCGAACAAACAGGAAATAACAACAAAACAGGGATCGTTGCCATCGTAAACGGTAACCAGATTGGTGCACCCGATGCTGTTATTGCAACAGCTAAAACACAACAAACGGCTGTATTTATCGCAAACGTCGAAGGAAAAGCAGATCCAGTGGTCGTACAAGATCTAAAGAGGATCGCCAAAGAAACCGGTGGTGCATATTTTGATGTACCAGCTGAGAAAACTGATGAAATGAAAGATAAGGTTGCAGATACCCTAGAAAAGAAAGCATTCAAGCAAGATCAGCCAAGTCGTTGGCCACTACGAACTGTTGCTGGTGTACTGGGTGTCGGAACGTTTATCCAGGGTTACCGAAATCGACGCAAAGAACCAACCTACAGAAACGTGAAAGTTTAAGGAGAATATTATGAGTGATATGTTAATTAGTCCCGCAGAAGCAAAAGGTTTTTATCAAGCAGGAATGGAGCAGTTCGATCACCTACTACTGGGCGAGCAGCATGCCAAATTAGGTGTACTTGCCGCTATGGTAATGGGTGAGAATATTATGCTCGTAGGTCCTCCCGGTGGTGGTAAAACCACGCTGGCGCAAGACTCGTTCCGAATAGTTGAAGGAATCGAAGAAGACCGTGTAGCAAAGATCCCGCCACTGGCCGATCTTACGCCACAGCAACTTGTTGGTGGGCATGCACGCACTACGAAAGAAATCACCAAAGATGGTGAAACAAGTAGTGAGACGACTACTACAAAGATCGACGCTATCATTACACCTAATACGCAAGTATTGTTTACGAACGAAATTAACCGTGTGAACCCACTCGCACTCAATGCAAGTCTTGAAGTTTTAGAGTCTGGTATGATCTACACGACTGCCGGAACAACAAAAGTCGAAGGACTTGAGTACGGTGTAGCCACTATGAACCCCGCAGAGGCACGACAGGGTGTGTTCCCTATTACAGCGGCTACCGCATCACGACACTCGCTGGGATCTATGCTTGGTACCAATGGTGTATCAGAAGCTACTCGAGATGCTCGAATTAACAAGATTATGGTTGAAGGCTGGGAACCGCGTCCCGACCGAATGCAGGCTGTTGTTGACATTCCGTCACTTCACAAAATGCGTCAATCGTTTGGCAATACCCCAATTCCTGCAAACCTTCAAGGCCGAGCTATCGAGATAGTGAAGCGAACTGTCGATGGACTACGTGATCACAAGATTAGTGAATCTGACGCCCGACTTGCCAAGCAGATCGGTAAGACTGCCAAAGTACTCGCCTTCCTTGGTGCGCAAGAGCGCGTCGATAGCCGGGACTTAGTACAGGCAGCTCGATATATTGTTACTGCCCGATTAGGTGCACTATCTGCACGTGCCTACGACGATGTCCAAGGCATGGTCGACACAATTTCTCGTTAACCAAAGGACAGAAGAATAACTATGGCTTTACAAAACACCACGGATGCACTGAGTACACTGCTGACCAATCAGCGGTGGAGCCAGGGTGCCAACCAAGCCGGCCATATTGAAGTTGGTTCGATGGGTATTGTTCTGGGAGATACAGAGTTTGATCCATCCAGGCACAATGTAGCGGATATCAATCCCCTATCTTTGATGGCAGAAGCTACAGGCGCGGATTATGTCCAGCAAGTGATCCCAGAGAAGCCACTAGATATTAGTGTTGTTACTGATCTTGCAAACATCGATGACGATCCGCGAATCAGCGCTCGTAAAATCGATGCAGCTCGCCAGTTGACGAGTCTTCTTGCAGACGCAATGCCGTCGATTACTGATCATGTTCATCCGTACGTCGTTGGATCTGGTGGTCATACAGAAGCAGGCATAGGTGAGAGCCAGATGCTGGGTATCGAAGCCAGTGACGAACAGCGTGCTCTGCAAGTAGCACAGTTTTGTCTGGACGGTCTGACGTTTGTGATAAGTGACTTTCGCCACCTGCCACTAGCACGTACTGGACAGCGCTTCAACGAGGCTGTAGCCATCAAGCTAAACCACCCTCTAGAGCGTCAAATACCAGGAGGTATCGGGGTTATTGGGCTCGGTAACGGTTACGAAGTGGATACTAACAGTGACAAGCAACTCGCCGTTGTTAACAGTAAACTGGAAGTACGGCACCAGTCGGCAGTAGAGGCGCTGGAGCGTAGTGGGATAGAGGTCGCTAGTGTGGTCATAGACCCTTTTGCATTCGATGGAATCGACCATGAGACTAGTGACAACGCGTTGGCGGAAGCGATAAACCGCTTACGCTAAAACTAAGCATAAAAATAATATTGACAAAAAAGAAATACCGTGATATCATATTGCAGTAATAAAGAGTGTGGAGATCCAGAGGTGGTTATCTATCGCATATGTTACTGGAATATTATGTTAATCTAAGCAGTTAAACATCACAAGTAATTAATTTAATAGATAGCTACCAGAGGTAGCAAAGAACAGGATAAGGAGAAATTTATGGCGAACGAAATATATGATGAACAGGCTGTACAAGCACCAAACCCGGCAGAACAGCAAACAGCTGCTGCTCAGCAAGTACAAGAAGATGAAGAACGACGCGGTTTCTGGACGAAAGGCCGTGCACTACTAGCTGGTGGTGTCGCTGTAGTCGCCTTGACCGCAGTAGGTATTGGTGGCTGTAACTATCTTCAAGACGACGATGGTAGTGCGCCAACAACAACTAAAGATGCGAACGAACAGTGTGATGACCTAACGCAGGCTAATGCAGCTGCTAATTCAGATAACTACAACACTCCTCAAGCATTTTTCCCTAAAACTGGTAAGCTCGAAAAAGCAGACCAAGTTCGACCATATATCCAAGAGCTATTCAGCGAGGATGGACCACTAGCTGGAAAAGGTGATTATGCGTCACTCGCAGCTATCATGTCTACAGTAGTTCTCCCTGCACACGACGGTGCCGTAACAGACATAAACTTTAACTATCTTGGCACATACAATGCACGAATTGCTGCATATGGTGCTGAAGGCGGTAAGAAAGCTGCTGTTGCCGACTGTAAGCAAGCATGGGAAACTCTCAATCAAGTTGCCGGTTATAACGATAACTGGGCACAAGAAGGTGAGCAGGTTACTGAATTCCAAGCTGTTCGCGATACAACAAACCCTGACAAATCTAAACAGAACAACATTGTTGGCATGACTCTTTCACAGGGTGTTAGCACTGATACGCTCCGTGGTATTGAGTTCAAGCTTCGAAATACTTCCAAAGAACTAGATGGTTTCCAAGAAATACTTCTTTCTACCAACCAAAAAGGTCAGCTTGATGGACGAATCTTCGTTCGTGGATTTACAAACGGTAACGTTTCTCTAGATCCAAATGGCGAGCCACAAGTCTCTATTGACCAGAATGGTAACCCTGTTCAAGTCCGGTTGCTTCCTGACGGTACTGTAGAGACTACGACTGTCAACAAAGATACTGGTGAAACATCAGTGACTGTTGGTCCTAACGAAGGTGTTAACAACACCGGTGGTGCTGCTGGTCCTAACGGTCTCAATCCAGAAGCCGGTCCTGGTGGAGTCACTGACTCCCCAGCTGTCGGTCCTTCTACTCCGCAAGGCCCCGGAACCACTACTCCAGGAACTACCCCTCCAGGTACAAACCCTCCAACTACACGTCCTCCAGTTACTACTCCTCCAACAACTCAGCCACCTGTAACCGCACCTCCAACTACACGTCCTCCAGTTACTACTCCTCCAACAACTCAGCCACCTGTAACTACACCAACTACTACACAGCCAAAAGGCCCTGAAGTGACCATCCCGGGTGCACCTAACTAAGCAAAGTAAAGAATAAAGGAAATATAACTATGAATTTAATCAAGAATATCATCAAAGGTTCTGTTCCAGTTCTAGCTAGCTTACTAGTTGTAGCTACTATGGCTGGTCGAGCATACGCTATTCCATATAGCGGTGACTCAACTCCACCGGCTGCAAGTCCAGCATTTAACGTTTACACTGGTGTCCCATCAGAAGGTAACGAATCTGACTTCTTTCGCGGTAAAGTAGCGGGCGATACTGCTCCATCTGTTTCAGACGTGCGAAGCACTTGTGAAACTGGTAAGCGATTCCAGCTACGTGTGTACGTTCATAACGGTGCAAGCCAATACAAGAACGATAATGGTAATGGACCAAGTGTCGCTAAAGACACTAAGGTAAGCATCAACCTTAAGAATGCAGTTGCAAAATCAGCTTTCGATCCTTCAGCTACTATTAGCTCAAGCAATGCTGGTTCTGTAACAGACGGCATGACAATCACTTGTACTGATGGTCGTGTTGTAAACCTAAGCTACATCACTGGTTCTGCATCACAGTTCACGAGTGCAGGTTCAAAGCCTGTAAGTGACAGCATTGTTACTACTGCAGGTGCACCTGTTGGTACTAACGCTCCTGACGGTAACGTTTGGGGTTGTTGGGAACAGCGTGTCTACGTTACTTTGCTTGTCGAAGTAAAAGAAGTTCCAAAGCCACCTGTTGTTGGTGATGGCGTTTGTAAGGTTACTGACCTTACTGTTGTTGACCAGGATAAGCGAACAGTTCGTGCCTCTATAACTGGCGCAACAACTGGCCAGGGCGCTTCAATTGTTGGTTATGAAACTAACTGGGGCGACGGCAGCGCTGTTAGCACTAGCCAAACTGCTACACATACCTACGCAAAAGATGGTACATACAAAATTGTATCTCGTGTGCAGGTAAAATTAGCAGACGGTACACTCAAATGGGTCGTCAGTGATGCATGTACTCGTACTGTAACATTCAAGCCTGGTGTACCTCCAATAGTTCCTCCTGTAACTCCTCCAACTACAGTTCTTCCCGACACTGGTGCAGGAAACCTATTCGGAATCTTTGCAGGCGTAAGCGCAGCAAGCGCTGGTGCTTACCAAATCGTCCTACGACGACGTGCACGTGCTTAATTAGCACAAAATAATGTCCTAGCTGTGACGGCAATAGAGACCCCAAAGGGGTCTCTATTTTATTTCGTATTGAGTATATTTATTTTTTATTAAGCTGTGCGTAGCTTAGAATCCACTTTCCATCTTGCTTCGTTGTTGAAACAACTAAGCTACCTATCCGTGTGCCATCTTTATTAGCAAGATCGAATGTGGCTAGCCCTTCATCGGCTCCAATATAAATGCTCAAGCCGGTTTGTTGAGAGCCTTTAGGGATTGCTTACAGCCAAACATTTACCATTACATACACGGCCCTTGCCTCTTTACTTTTAGCAGAGCTAGTTATTTCTTAAGTAGCTGCGCGTAGCTAATAGTCCATTCTCCATCTTGCTTAACTGTCGTTACCACAAGACTGATCTCCTGAGTGCCGTCTTTGTTAGCAATATCAAAAGTCGAGATACCTTCATCTGCGCCAGTATAAACACTTAGGCTGTTTTGCCGAGAATCCTTCGTAATTGCAGAGGCAACGTCACTTTTAAACTTGGCTTGGTCGTTAGCCGCCCTATAGTCTGCAGACATTAACTTATATGCTGAAGCGACGTCCTGTTCGATTAAGTAATCAGACATTTGCTGTGCCGGCTTGAATAAAGCGTTTAATTCTTGGTTATATTTTCGCTCTCTATATGACCAGCCTGCCCAAAATACTCCTCCTGCAACCAGTATGGCCACCAACAATAGTCCTAGTTTTTTCATATCCCCCCCGTTATTTCTTTGTTAAGCTCTTAATTGTGAATCCCCTATAGGTATCTAGCTTGTTAGTCTGTGTACGCCACGACTCACACTGCCGTCTTGCATTACTAGCATCCGGTGCATAGAAACTCTTACTTAGCCCAGCTGAATACCAGTATGTGGCACTGTCTAACGTATTATTTACAGTTTTTGCTTGTCGTTCACCAGATATATAGCAGACATACGATGATCCAGCCAGAGTCATACTTGCAGCTCCAGTATTCTGATAAACATTCGCTCGTTGTGTCGCCTTGACAGCATTTAGGTAAATCGTGGCACAGAAGTTCTTTTCAGACTGACTAAGATTCTTTGAGCTACAGTTATTTCTTGTCGTTGGGGTTGGTGTGGGTGTTGGCCCACCACCTGAACTGCTCTTCTTGTTGCTACTAGCCGCCTTCTTTGCGACAGCCTGAGCCGCGGTCCGCTGGGCTATCTGTGCCGCTTGGGCTTTAGCTAGAGCTTCGCGTTGTGTCTTACAGCGGTCAGAGGTGAAGTTTTCAGTAATCCGACAGTCCTGCATATAGGTGTTCCAGAACTTCTGGCAGTCAGCACTGAACTGCCCCGGGAATGGCGCCTTCCGGTAAACCTCTAGGGTTTTGGGGCAATCGTTGCTGGTCGGAATATTCCCTGCCGCCACAGCCTGGGTCAGATTCTTCAAGGCATCCTTACAGCGATCAGTCACTAAGTTTACCTGGAGACTACAATCATAGGGATTTACCTGATTTGCTACCTTGTAGTTTGGTGGAAAAGCATAAAAAGCGACGAGCGGCCCATATAGATCTGCTTTCCAGCCATTGGGATCGTTAGCGCCCTCGGCAACAATACGGTCTATCCATGCCTTATCAGTACTGTAGATGTTTTGCGTGCTACCACCACCACGCCCCAGCCGGTAAACGGGAACGGTCCCTGGTTTCTGACTCTCCCAGGCAAAGAAGGCCACGCCTTCGTTAGTAAGTGCACCATACTTTGCTTCTTTGGCACTTTTTTGTGAGGCTGTGACCCAATCATGAAGGGTTGCTCCGCTGTTGTACACACGCGTAATGGCGACAGCGCCGTTATAAGCAGAAGTTGGTGCACGGAAGTCAGCGCCATAATAAACACCCCAACCCTGAGAACCTAATGATTGGGCCTCTCCGGTAACGCTTAGGACAGTATCGCCACCTCCTCCTGTCATGTCTACGTCACATATCTGAACTCCATTTTCGGCTTGACAGTTATTCGTTGCAGCACTGGCAAAGAATAGAAAGTACGCGCCAATGGCAGCCACTAATATAGTTATGAGCACGACGAATTTGATATTAAAACGTGATTTTGACTTAAGCGTTGCTGTCTTTTTTACACTAGTTGGTCTTTTTGTTTGTTTTTTTTGTGTTGGCATACAAATTTACTTGTTTATGCTTTTATATTGGCTTCAGTATTGCAGTGAGTGCTGGCGTTGTCAACAAAATGCAATAGTCCTGTGGAAAACAGTTGGCATAAACGTGCTAAACGTGCTATAGTTTATTTATTGTAAATAGCACTCGTGACTGACCGCTCCTTACTCTTATAGCTCCTCGCAAGGGGCTATTTTTAATAATATAGCCGAACATTTGCGGTAAGCAGCTGATCTTGTTGGTTATATGAGCGAGCAACAAATGACCCCTGGTTGTCGATGATATAGCTTTGTCCGCTTCGGCTGGCTTGGATAAACGCCTTATTGTTAGACACGGCTTGGAATCTGGCCATATTGCGGGCATACGTATGGTAGATACTGTTCGGCAACAGAAATGCCAGGGAAGCACTGTTTGTTAGAATGTCTGCGCCATCACGGCTTAGCGACCGGTAGCCATTAAGCGAACCAACCCCACTGCAGGCTAGCGCACCTACGGATAGCCCGTTATTTGTCATGATTGGGGTTTCTGCGTGACTACCTTTGGTGAGTTGTTGTGAATAGCGAAAATCGACGAGAGCTTGCGACTTGCCAATAAGTCGAAATCCGAGCTGAAGAACGTATGGCATGTACTCTCCAGTAGGAATTAGAAACGTTTTATCCTCACTACTTATCACGTAACCGTCGCGGTTCAGCACAATAATCCGGTTGGTTCCGGCCGGCGAACGTCCATTATCTATGGATGTGATGGCTATGCCATCTTTGCTTAGCCTGTGGAGCATTTGTTTGTAATTTTTGTATTTTAATATGCCAGAGTACTCAGGCAGTACCAGCAAATCAGTTCCCTCTGGCGGCCACAGGCCTGGGTTTGCAAGCGTCATGTCGCTCTTTTCATTCAGGTGTATGCTCGCAACTTTGATGGTTCGGCTCCCCTGGTCATTACCAGCACTCCAGGATAACAAGGTTGATGCTAGTATGAAACTCAACAGTGTGATCGGGACAAGGAGTCTGCGTTTGAAGATCATTAGGTATAGGCAGATATTAATTGCAACTGCCAGTAGGCTTAGTCCAAAAAAACCAAGCCATCGTGAATTATATACCAGGGGCGTGCCAGAAATTGGTATGGCGATTGAACCCCAGTTAAAATTAGGGCTAAAGTTGCCGCTCGGTCCGTAAGCAACGACGGCATACCAATAACTACGCAAGAACTCGGTAGTTGGCAACAGTAGAGGAAGTAGGATGATACGTGTGGTGCTGTTCTTTATTTTCGCAAGCGTAAACCCGAGCAGTCCATAAACGAGCGCTGTTAAAAAAGATATTATGACCCAAGACATCAGCCGCGATGCTATGCCGAACCATCCATTTAGCTGTACGGTCCAATTCTCAGGAGCTACCTGGAACAAGAATAGATTGGCAAAACCGCACAATATAACACCAGAAAAATAGAAATCCAGGACGACTTGCTTCTTTGGTCTATTCGAAATTGACGGTAGATAAGATATTAAAGGGATTAGCGCCACAAATGCCAGCCACTGACCCGCAGGCCAGAGCATACTAATGCCCAACAAAACAAAACTAGCGTACAGCCGGGCCCGAAGGAACTTTTTTTGATCGAGTCGTTTCAGTACGTCTGACATTACAAGAATCTTTAATCCTTAAGGGTGTTTTAAAATTACACCTGTTATGGTATAGTATTTTGGTCGAAATAGCACTAGGTAGTTCTATCTATTAAAGACAAAAACGGCTTCATACAAAATTTGTATGAAAGAGAGAGGAACTGGCTCTAATCGTCACAAATGAGCCTTTCAGAAGGCTAAGCCTCTTGAAAGCTCAGAGTGACGATGGGTTACGCAGTGACGAGGCCTCATCGTCTAACGGCTAGGACACCAGGTTTTCATCCTGGCAATCGGAGTTCGATTCTCCGTGAGGTCACCATAAGAGATTTTTCAAGTCCAGCTAGCTGGAAAACCGGATGCACCCCT
>CAYJDY010000026.1:0-11217 GCA_964369045.1 uncultured Candidatus Saccharibacteria bacterium | reverse complement strand
AACATCACTTAAAAGTTGTAACCTTTCCGCTACTACGATTCAAGTGGAAACCACTTTCGTATGCTTCTGTGATGATAAGTATGTGTTTAGCTACGGTGATTCTCACTATAGTTCTATTTGCTCCGAAAACGTCTGCTATTGCACCAAGCGTTAGTACTGTCTCGTCTACAAGTGTTACCGATGCGGGAGTAACTTTATCAGGTGTCATATCAACAATACCGGACAAGAACATTACTGCACGTGGTTTTGAATATGGTACGACGAATAGCTACGGAGCTACGGCCCATGATAATGCTCCATCTAATTTTACCTATGATGCAAAGTGGGGAAGCGTTGGTACTGGAAATGGTCAGTTTGGCAGTAACGGGAGCATTAATGTGCTGGCTGTAAACAGCCAGCAGGAAACATATGTAGCAGACAAACCAAACAATAGAATTCAAAAATTCGATAGCCAGGGTGCTTTTATGTTTGCATGGGGTAGTACAGGTTCAGGTAACGGCCAGTTTAGTATTCCTATTGGTATTGATACTGACTTAAGTGGAAATGTTTACGTTGCAGATGCAGGGAATACTCGAATTCAAAAATTCGATAGCTCGGGTACTTATATTTTACAGTGGGCAATTCCTTCAAACGCTCTATTTGTAATCGTTGATAGCGCCGATAATGTTTATGTTGCGGGAGGAACAAAAGTAAGAAAGTATACAACAACAGGGACATACATTACTGAGTGGGGCTCAAATATTCAAGGATCGAACGATGGTGAATTCAGCCAAATTCAGGACATGGTAGCCAGTTCTGATGGGTATATCTATGTTGCCGATGCGATAAATAACGATGTCCAGAAATTTAGTAATACGGGCACATTTCTTACAAAATGGGATACACAAGGAACTGCAAATGGAGAATTTAATGGCATTACTGGATTGGGTGCAGACTATGAAGGAAATTTTTATGTATCCGATTATTTTCATAGAGTACAAAAATTTAATAGTTCGGGAAGCTATGTTTTGAGTTTCGGGTCAACTGATGGGAGCCCAGGATCCGCTGACGGAATATTCTATAACCCATTACACATTGATTTTGATAGTGGTGGTAACGCCTATGTCGCAGATAATCAGAATTTTAGAGTACAACGATTCACGAAACCTGGGACTTTCCCTCATGGTCCTTATTCTATGGATGTATCAAATTTAAGCTGTGCAACAACCTACTACTTTCGTGCATTTGCAACAAATAGTGATGGGACTAACTTTGGGAGTGAAGGAAATTTCACTACTAAAGCATGTCCCGGAAGTGCTCCAACAGTAGTAACAACTCTTGGGTCTAGTGTAATCACGCAAGACAGTGCAACATTACGTGGTGAAATATCATCGTTTAGCGGAAATAGTACGGTAACCGCCCGTGGAATTGAGTATGGATTAACCGCTTCCTATGGTGATGTACTTTCTTCCAGTGTCCCATCCAACTATTCATATGAAAAAGAATGGGGTTCCGCAGGAACTGCATCGGGGCAGTTTAACCTGCCTTCAAGTATCGCCACAAATAATCTAGGGCAGGTTTATGTTGCTGATCGTACAAATAGTACTATTCAAAAATTTGGCAGTCAGGGGAACTTTATAGCTAAATGGGGCTCAATTGGCAGTAGCGATGGACAGTTTAGCGAGCTAGGGATTGGAGGAGTTGCCATAGACTCGGACGGAAACGTCTATGTATCAGATTGGAAAACAGCGAGAGTCCAAAAATTTGATAGTTCAGGAAACTTTATAACTAAGTGGGGTTCGGTCGGAGGATCTAACGGCCAATTCTTATCAGGCCCAATGGGTTTGGCGGTTGATAGTTCTAATAATGTTTTTGTATCGGATCATGCAGCTGGACGGATAATTAAGTTTACCTCAACCGGTTCCTACATATCGAAAGTGGGAAGCTATGGATCGGGTAACGGCCAATTTACATATGTGTATTCTATTGCAATTGACGGAAGTGACAATTTATATGTAAGTGATATGACACAGAGTCGAATACAAAAGTTAAATTCTTCTGGAACTTATGTCACTAAATGGACAGTTACAGGGTTTCAATATATTGCTGCAGATTCTGTAGGAAATGTTTATCTGCAAAAAACCGCTAATAATCAAATTATCAAATATAGTACAACAGGAGTTATTGTAAATCAGTGGGGAGAATCAGGTAACGGAGCAGGTCAGACACAAGGTGCCTGGGGAATTGCGGTAGGACCTAACGGGGATGTCTACACTACCGACTATCTTGGGTTGAAGGTTATTAAATTCATTAACCCTGGCTCATACCCACGTGGAGAGTTTACGGAAAACGCCACTTCTTTGACATGCGGCACAACTTATCATTACAGAGCATTTGCAACAGACACTGATGGAACGAGTTTTGGTCAAGATCAAACGTTTGTAACAGATAGTTGTCCTGTAGTTTTTGCTCCTAATGAATTCGTTACCACCTGGAAAACAGATAATCCAGGAACTTCAAACAGTAATCAGATAAGAATACCAACTTTTCCGGGTGATATATATAACTATACAGTTGACTGGGGTGATGGGAATACAAGTACTGGACAGACTGGTGATTCGACTCATACATACTCATCTGCTGGAACGTATACAGTTAAAATAACCGGAACCTTTCCAAGAATTTATACAAATAATAATTATGATAGACAAAAATTGTTGACTGTTGAGCAATGGGGAAGTAATCCATGGTCTTCTTTGGCCTACGCATTTTATGGTGCATCAAACTTGACTATACCTGCAGCTGATACCCCAAATACAACCTTTGTAAACGATATGAGCTGTATGTTTTATCAGGCTACCTCTTTTAACTCTGATATAAGTTCTTGGGATACGAGCGGAATTACAAATATGTACTGGATGTTTGCTTATGCAACGTCATTTAATCAGCCTTTGAATAGTTGGAATGTGAGTAATGTCACCGATATGAGCGGAATGTTTAATCATGCAACTTCGTTTATTCAACCACTAAATTCTTGGGATGTCAGCAGTGTTACTAGAATGGGACATATGCTTGAAGCCACTTCATTAAACCAGCCCCTCAACAATTGGGACGTAAGCAATGTCACCGATATGCAGGCGATGTTCGCACTTGCCACTTCATTCAACCAGCCCCTCAACAATTGGGATGTCAGAAGTGTCACCGATATGAGCGGAATGTTTAATCATGCAACTTCATTCAACCAACCCCTAAATTCTTGGGACGTAAGTAACATACAAAGTATGACTGGTCTATTTTTTGTCGCCACTTCATTCAACCAACCCCTTAATAACTGGAACGTTAGTAATGTAACGAATATGTCGACGATATTTTCGGGTGCATCGTCATTCGATCAGCCGCTGGGCACGTGGGATGTGAGCAATGTGTTATATATGAATAGTTTTTTCGGAGCTTATATGAACGTTACTTCCGACGTTGGTTTATCAATTCCCAATTACGATGCCACCCTCATAGGCTGGAATAACCTCCCACTTCAATCTAGCGTTACCTTCGATGCCGGCACCAGTAAGTACTGTACTTCCGAAACTCAGAGACAATCTATAATCGACTATAGGTTTTGGACCATCAATGATAGCGGGAAAGATTGTAGCGCTCCTACTACCGAACCTTTTATCATGCGAGTTAAAACAGATAATGTTGGCGCCACTAATGATAACCAGTATGGAATAGCACTCGACTTGAATAGCTATTCATATAATTTTAATGTTGATTGTGATAGTGATGGGACGCTGGAGTATGAGAACTACACTGGCGACAGTCCATACAACGCGGTGATATGTACATATGATTCCCCTGGTGAGTACGATGTCTCTATCAGCGGTACTTTCCCATATATGCGTCATGGATTTGAGGGTGGCTGCGCGGGGGTACAGATAGAATCTGACGCTGCAAAAATCATGGATATCAAACAATGGGGGGATATTCAGTGGCAAGACATGTCATCCATGTTCTACTGTGCATCAAACATGACAATGTCCGCAACCGATATACCAGATTTATCAAATGTATTCGATATGAGCTTTATGTTTATGTTTGCCACAAGTTTTAATAGCAATATTAATACCTGGGACGTTAGCAATGTTACGTCAATGTTAAGCATGTTTAATTCTGCAAGCTCATTTAACCAACCACTGGATACCTGGGACGTTAGCAATGTTAACCTGATGATAGGGATGTTTTCTCAGGCTTCATCATTCAACCAGCCATTGAATAACTGGAACGTTAGTGGGGTAACATCAACCATGGGAATGTTTGCTGGAGCATCATCATTTAACCAACCACTGAATAATTGGAATGTCAGTAATGTTACTAGCATGGTATCCATGTTTACATCCGCCCAATCTTTTGATCAATCATTAGCTTCCTGGGATGTGAGCAGCGTATCCTCGATGGACTATATGTTCGGAAACTATAACGCTTTGCTCGAACAAATAATGAGCGGTACTCCTTTTGAAGATTGGCCGCAGATGTATAAGGATATGTATAACCTTCCTGCCTCCGGACTCTCCACCCCCAACTACGACGCCACTCTCATCGACTGGAACAACCGTCCCCTCCAAAGTACCGTTATCTTCGATGCTGGCACCAGCCAATATTGCAATGCTGAAGCACAGCGAGCTAACATCATTTCAACTCATTCGTGGACAATCAACGATGCGGGGATTAATTGTTCAAGTGGTCCGGCTCAAACCGACTTTAGCATCACTAAAACTCTCATCACTCCAGGTCCTATCCAATCTGGAGATAACGTGACTTACCATTTCAAGATAAAAAATGAAGGTCCAAACGACAGTATATATGGAGGCTTTCTCTACGACATATTACCGACCGAATTTACCTTTATCTCAAACACAAATCCGAACGTGACCTGTATGGACATGGGTCTGGCAGAAGATATTGATGAATATTTCGGCGCATTTTACCCTGGCCGACATATTTTGGCATGTCTGCCAACCAACGGCAGTGATGCACTGGCAAGTGGCAGTTCAGTTGAGTTTGACATAACTGGTACAGCAAATAGTAACTACGTAACTACTGAAACTACGAACAGTTCCATGTATTTTGATCCTAATTCGGAAAATTCGTTTAACGTAGTGCTAATGAATGCCGTACAATCCAACATCGACTTCACTACTCTCCCATACAACAACGTCAGTAATGTCACTTACGTCTATCCACCAGCTACACCTGACCCAGACCCAGATCCTACTCCAACACCCACCCCAACTCCAACTCCTCGTCCTACTCCTCGCCCAAGGCCACGTCCAACACCACGCCCGACACCTACTCCAACCCCAACACCACCGACTACCACGACCACCACACCGGCTACCGGCGGCTCATCGCCGGGCTCACCAGCTGTCCGGGATCTGCAAGACGTTGCAGACAGAGAAGTCCTCGGTCAACGAACCGCCGGTATCCTTCCATTGCCACTGTACAACTTTGTCCATAAAGCTTCAGACTCTGCAGCACTGGGTATCTCCTGGTTGCTGCTGCTCATCCTGCTCATTCTTGCCACCATCTATGGCTGGAAAGCTTATGCTCAGTTCCGTGCCAACCAACTCTTGGTTGCAGCACTCACCAGACTCCGTAACACCAAACAAGCCACTGACACGTATCTCCAGATAACCACTCACTACCTCAACACCCCCGTGGCCATCATGTCTGGTGCCCTTGAATTGCTTGCCTCACTCAAGAAACTCCCAGCTCAAAGCATCAACCACCTAGAGTCTTCCATTGCCAAGTACAAAACAGCTGTCGAAGCACTGGCCATTGACGGGGAAGCAGCCATCACTGATGCACCAGCGCTGTCTTCACCCACTGACTCACGCCCAGAATCCACCAGCTACGTTGCCAACTTGTTGGCTACCGTCCCACAATCTGGATCGGCTCTCAAGAACCGAGCCGTCTACCTCCCACTGGCCATTGTTGGTGGCACCTTTGCCATTGTGACCTTCATGTTTGCTAACGCCCAAGTCTACCAACTCAGTCCGGTGCAACTTGGTCTACAGCTCTTGTGTCTGTTGCTTTCGGGTGTTCTGCTGGCCACCACCTACCGTCAACGAGATCTAAAGCGAGCTACCCAAGCAGTCACTAAGGCTGCCATCACCACCGAACAACAGCTCATCGCCCAGCGCACAAGCTTCATTGACCGAGCTTCCAAAACGCTCTCTGACCACTACGAAACACTCAGCATCACCTGCCATAACCTCAGCACCATGCCCGAAGCTCGAACCCTCCTCAATGGTTTGGCCATGCTTGGCGACACTGCCAAGAGTCTGACCAACGTCAGTCGTCTGAGTCATCTGTCTCCAGACGCACCACTCAGTAACCTAGTTCTCGACATACCAAGACTCCTCATGCCACTCCAACCACTGGCAACCACCAAGCAGCTGACACTCACGACACACATTCCTCCGCATCTGAACCTATCCATCCAACCCGAAGAACTCCAGCAGCTCATTCATTCCACAGTCAGCAACGCCATCCAGTTCAGTCCAGCAAACAACACCGTAGACATTACTGCCAAACAGCAGGGCAAGCACATCGTCCTGTCCATTACCGACCATGGACCAGGCATACCAACCAACAAACTTGACCAACTCTTCCAACCATTTTCTAGAGCTACCGAAACCGAAACCTATGACCACCCCGGCCTGGGTCTCAACCTCCACGTCAACAAACTCATTACCGAGAAGCTCGGTGGCACCATAGACCTTACCAGCACGACAGCACCAGCTACCAACACTGGAACGACCGTCACCATCTCACTCCCCGCAGCAAAACCAAGTGCAAACGTAGCGCCAGTGATGGTGGTGCCGGGTGGGGCGTGATGCTAATTTCGAGAAAACAGTAAATCTAAGTTAAACACGACATAATTTTAAATGGTATACTTTATATAGATGAGTTTGAGGCAAAAATTTGGGAAGAAATCTATTGGGGTGCTCGTAGTTCTGCTTGTAGTTTCAGGTATTACTGCAGGATTTTTATTGAATAAAAATAATCAAAAAAAGCAATCTACTGGAGAGGTATTAACTTACTCTACCGATAAACCAGATGAAACGAAACCGAATAAAGATACCTATAAATGGCAGGGACAACCAACAGATCCTAAATTTATCACGATGCCAACAATCAACACTGACGGTTTTATCCAAAAAGTTGGAGTAGACCAGAAAAAGCAGATTGCCGTGCCTAATAACATTCATGTCGCAGGTTGGTTCAACCAAACGGCAATCCCTGGAGAAAAAGGTCTGAGCATTATCGATGGACATGTTACCGGACGTGTTAACAACGGTATTTTTAAAGATCTCGGCAAACTAAAAGATGGGGATATCTTCAAAATCGAGTTTGGCAATGGAACGAGTAAAGAATTCAAAGTTGTAAAGAAAATAGATTCGCTAGTTAAAGATTCTGCAAGCGTATTATTTTCACAGGAACCTGGGATTGAGCGTCAAGTAAATCTAATTACCTGCTCTGGAGTGTTTGATCGAAAGACACAGAGCTACCCAAACAGATTAGTAGTTATTGCAGAAGCTAAATAGTAAAAATACAATTACGGAGAATTATGAGCGAAGAGTTAACACCAAAAAAATCAAAGAGTATACGAATCAAGGGTGGTGCGAAAAAAGTTATTAGATTCACTAAAAAACCAGTAGTTAAAATACCTATCATTATTCTTGTCGTGATAGCTGCCGCGTATGGAATATTTTACTTAGGTCAGCAAAGTGGTGCTAAAAACCAAAAGGCAGAAGATGCAAAAACAATTGCATCTGCAAAGAAGAATCCTACAAATCCTTCATCTAGCCTTATGAACCGAAAAACATTTATCGGTACTGTATCTTCAGTGAATGACAAGGCACTCGAAATAACTCCAAGAACTGGCGATAAGGTTACAATTAAAATTACCAGTGATACGAAAGTAACAGGAAGTGATGCCAAGAAGACAGATGTCAAAGCAATCAAGAAAGACCAGAAGGTGATTGTGAGTACGACGAAAGACAAGGACGGGAAGTATACCGCTACTCGCATCCGCATTCAAAAGTAACCCTACAACCGCCAGGTCGGCTAGAAGCAATCAATGCAGTGCATTGAACACTGCTAGCCTCTTGGCAAACTACTTCGTCAATATACGATCATATTTTTAGTCGCTGTATCATATATACAGCTCCCTCAAATACTCACTATTTCCTCGTATTTCGCTCAAGCCTGGCACTTGTGGATGTCGCCTGAACTAAGAGTTTCTATATACGACTACTTACGCTTCGCAAAAGTATATCCAAAATATCTCAACCGTGAAGTCCATAAATATAAAAAGTAGTGGCGCTATAAGTTGAATTTATAATATCCAGTACTCACACGTAGTACATAAGTACGAATTTTTCCGTGCTTCAAATATATATGCACTTGGCACTCAAACCTGAGAATGTTGATACGCGTAACTTAATCGTGGAATCTGCGAGATTGAAAAAGCCCCACTTTTTTGAATTTACTGTATTTATTGACACTACATATACAAATACTGTATGCTTTATGTATGAGTAAAACAATAAACATATCACTGCCCGATGAATTACTAAAGCGTATCGATGCCGAGGCTAAATCGGAGTACTCGAGTAGAAGCGACTATATACGTGATACTTTGGTAAAAAGATTAAAGAATCAGCGTGTTGTTGATGAATGGGGCGATGAAGGAACGTGGGAGACCGTTATTAATTTTCGTGATTTACATCCTGCTGGAATACCGGCCGATGAAGTACTTACTGCAATAAATAAGTTACTAAAATAATTAAAATGACAGATAAAGTAACAAAGCTCCTGTCTAAATTATCAAAAAAAGACCTCGTACGTATTAGAAAAACTATCGAAAGTATCGCTAAATTAGAGCTAGAAGGACTGGATATAAAAACGCTGAAAGGTCAGACAGGTATTTTTAGAGTACGAGTCGGTAGTTTTAGAATAATTTTTGAAATAAACGCACGCAAAAAACCAAACATACTTTCTGTAAGTCGCAGAAATGAAAAAACATATAAAGATCTCTAGATTTTAAAAATACTCATTCTGACATTTTTGTGGGGTTTTAAAACGGGGGTCAAAGTGGTACGATAAGCGTAAGTGAATTCGAACGTATAAACAGTAGAGGGGTGGTCATGAGTACGCTGAGCCGAGTACTTCATAAAGATGAAATTGATAAGCTTAATGCCTATTGGCGTGCGGCAAATTATTTGTCTGTCGGTCAGATATATCTACGAGATAATCCGTTGCTGCGTCGGCCGCTCGAACTAAGCGACGTCAAGAAAATGCTGCTTGGACATTGGGGGACTACTCCTGGCCAGAACTTTATCTACGTGCATCTCAACCGTGTGATAAATAAATACGACTGTAATATGATCTATATCTCAGGTCCTGGTCATGGTGGCCCAGCGCTGGTCGGCAATGTGTACCTCGAGGGAACATTCAGCGAATATTATCCAGATGTTCCACAAAATGAAACAGGACTCAAAGAATTATTCAGGCGTTTTTCGTTTCCTGGAGGACTCTCAAGTCATGTTTCACCGCAAGTACCTGGATCGATTCACGAAGGTGGTGAACTCGGTTATTCATTGAGCCATGCATTTGGTGCAGTGTTTGATAACCCAGATCTTATTACGGCTTGTATCGTAGGCGATGGTGAAGCTGAGACGGGGCCTCTGGCAACAGCTTGGCATAGTAACAAATTTTTAAACCCAATAAGTGATGGTGCGGTATTGCCGATACTTCATCTAAATGGCTATAAAATTAGTAACCCAACAATATTGGCACGAATTGGCCATACTGAACTGCAGAAATTATTTGAAGGATACGGATGGGATCCAATTTTTGTCGAAGGCGATGATCCAATTGTCATGCATCAACTCATGGCTATTGCCATGGATAAATCTATCGAGAAAATAAAAGCGATCCAGGCGAATGCTCGGGAAAATAATGATGCTACTCGTCCAAAATGGCCGATGATTATCCTAAATTCTCCAAAGGGTTGGACTGGACCAAAGGTTATTGATGGCAAAGCAAACGAAGGCAATTTCCGTTCACATCAAGTACCGATTGCCATTGATGAACATCACAAAGAAAATGTTGCACTGCTCGAATCATGGATGAAGAGCTATCACCCGGAAGAACTTTTTGATGAAACCGGTCGATTGCTTCCAGAAATTGCGGCATTAGCACCACAAGGAAGAAAACGAATGGGAGCTAATGTTCACGCAAATGGTGGTGAATTACTGCTCGAACTTCGTTTGCCCGAATTCCGTGACTACGCAGTAGAAGTGCCACATCCAAGCACTACGGGTATTGGTAATGTTCATGCACTTGGCCCGTATCTTCGCGATGTTATCAAACTCAATCACGATCATAAAAACTTTCGAATTTTTGGTCCGGACGAAACCGTGTCTAATCGTCTAGAAGCACTTTTTGAAACAACTGATCGTCAGTGGATGGGCGAAGTTAGGAAGAATGACGAGTTTCTATCTCCAAATGGTGCGGTGCTCGATTCGATGCTCAGTGAACACCAATCGCAAGGCTGGCTTGAGGGATACCTACTAACTGGTCGTCATGGAGTGTTAAACAGCTATGAAGCGTTTATTCGAATCGTTGATTCTATGGTAAATCAACATGCCAAATGGATAAAGATGAGTTCAGAACTTCCGTGGCGTAAAGATATTGCCTCACTAAATTACCTGTTAACAAGTCACGTGTGGCGCCAAGATCATAACGGATTTACTCACCAAGATCCTGGTTTTATCGATCATTTAGTAAACAAGAAGGCCGCAACAGCACGCATATATTTACCTCCGGATGCCAATAGTCTTTTGTCGGTTATGGATCACTGTTTGCGAAGTCGCGACTACATCAATCTTACGATTTGTGGCAAGCACGATGGGTATCAATGGCTAACCATGGAGCAGGCAGTAGTTCACTGTACAAAAGGGATAAGTATCTGGGATTGGGCAAGTAATGACAATGGCCAGCCAGACATTGTAATGGCAAGTGCCGGTGATGTACCGACACTCGAATCGCTCGCTGCTGTGTCGATACTGCGGAAACATCTGCCGGACTTAAAAATTAGAGTTGTGAATGTAGTTGATCTTATGAAGCTACAGCCAAATCTTGAACACCCGCATGGATTAAGCGATATGGACT
>CAYJDY010000025.1:12226-14286 GCA_964369045.1 uncultured Candidatus Saccharibacteria bacterium | reverse complement strand
CTCGGTCGTCCTGATTTATGGCCAGAGATAATAATGTGACCCGTAAATGTCATGTCTGTCTTGTTTGGTACAAGGTCAATTATGTAGTGCGTCGGCTTGAACTGGTCATATAATCGTTTTACTTTTTTCATTCCTACAAGTGTACCATTGACAATCACTCGGCTAAAAATCAAAAGCCCATTTCCATGTTTTTTCAATCTACTCTTTATATTTAGCAAAAAATGCGCTATACTTGTCTTAGTTCATCCGGCCAACATGGTCGGATTTTTTAATAAGAAACAGGAGATTACAATGGAACTAGATATGAAAGGTTTGGCCGTAGCGGTTAAAACAATATCGGAAGAAAAGAATTTACCACTTGAAACAGTCCAGGAAATTGTTGAGCAAGCACTTGCAGCTGCCTACCGACGAGACTATGGTGATCGCGAGCAAGAAGTTCGTGTAACCATGAACCTCAACAGCGGTGATGTAGATGCCTACATCAGCAAAGAAGTCGTCGAACGTGTTGGCGATGATCGTTTCGAAATCAGCCTTGGCGATGCTCAGGTTATTCGAAAGAATGCAAAAATTGGTGAAATGGTAGAGATTCACGAAAAAGTCGAAGACTTTGGACGTGTAGCTGCTCAGACTGCTAAGCAAGTTATTTTGCAAAGACTCCGTGAAGCAGAGCGTGAGATCGTTATGGCAGAGTACGACGATAAGATCGGGACTATCATCAATGGGCTCGTCTCACGAGTCGAAGGTATGATCGTGCGTGTTGATCTCGGCAAAGCCCAGGGTATTATGCCCAAGAGCGAGCAAATTCTTGGCGAACGATACTACCCAGGACAACGTCTAAAAGTGTTCCTTAAAGACGTCGAACGCGGCTTCCGTGGCCCTCAACTTGTTGTAAGTCGCGGTAATGCGGCCTTCGTTGAACACCTTTTCCGTAACGAAGTACCGGAAATGGAAAATGGATCAGTAGATATCAAAACAATCGCCCGTGAAGCTGGTGTACGAAGCAAGATCGCTGTTACTAGTAGCGCGCCTGGTGTTGATCCTGTTGGAACATTCGTAGGTGGCCATGGTACTCGTGTTAACGCTGTTATGAGCGAGATCGGCGAACAAGAAAAGATTGATATCGTCGTTTGGAGCGAAGATCCAAAAGAGTTCATCATCAATGCAATGAGCCCTACTAAAATTACAAAGGTAGAGATCTTCGAAGATGCTAAAAAGGCAATCGTAACTGTACCAGAAGACCAGCTCAGCATCGCTATCGGCAAAAGCGGTCAGAACGTCCGTCTTGCTAGCAAGCTTACTGGCTACGACCTAGATATCACGTCCGACCAACCAAAGCCTGAGCCAAAGCCAGAACCAGTAAAATCTGCTGAACCTAAGCCAATGCCTCGCCTCAAGCGTAAAGACCAGTTAGAGAGCAGCTTACTCGACGCAATCGAAGAGCACGGAGAGTAAATAATGCGAAGAATGATAGCCGCAGCCGGCCTGAGCGCCGGCCTCGTATTGAGTGGTTGCGCAGAAAACCGAGAACTCGGACAGGAGCAGCCAGTACAGACAACAGCTGTATCGGCCGAACCATCGCGTGACGTCCTCCAGGATGCTTGGACGGGCGCACTTGACGATCTTCGTGCTAAGGTTAGCCGCGCAGAGGCTTTTAGGCTCCTGGTCGCAAAAGACGTTTGCATAGCCTGGGATAACATGGGGCCCGACAGTATTACCCTGATCAAAAACCCTGTCATGTATAGTAAAAAAGGTGACGATCATACCTCTCTGGCCTTCTTGCCATTTGTGAATACTGATGGGAGCGTGATGAACGGCCCATATAGCTACAGTAAAGATACAGATGACGGCTATTCAATTGGCAATATGGGTGCAATACAAGTACCCAACACTGCAATTCTCTTCGATGGTTTACCAAATGCCTCGTATAAGGCAGAGACCGATGGAAATAGTGGCTGGCTAGAGGGACCCGACGGAGCACACTATGCCGAGACCCACTATGTGAGTGAAGCAGATCTTCAGCCCACCCTAGAACAACTGTGTCCCGGTCAAGAACTCACACC
>CAYJDY010000025.1:7804-12126 GCA_964369045.1 uncultured Candidatus Saccharibacteria bacterium | reverse complement strand
GATTAGCACTCTTGCGCGCCGAGTGCCAATTTGATATTATTGTCTTAGCGAACATAAAAAACGCTATAGGGGGCAACAATTTCATGCAAGATACACCAGATTTCCACGAGTTTCTAAATCACCTTACCGATAACGCACTGCAGAGTCTAAAACATGCCGATGCGATCGCTCGCAGCTTTGGCAGCGCTTACATTGGCACTGAACACCTACTCTTAGGTGTATTGGCTCAGGACACGAGTATGGGTGCAAAGCTCCTGGAAGGTGCCGGTGTGACACTAGATCGTGCCCGTTTGGCGCTAAACTTATCACCAAAAACAGCCACACTTAACATGGGTGCCAAAGGTCTCAGCGAGACAGCTAAATTGACACTTCGAATGGCCTACGATGTGGCCCAGGATTTCACGCAGGAATACTGTGGTACCGAACATATCCTTTACAGCATACTTAGCCAGAAAAACGCCCGTGCGACCATACTACTACGTGACATGAATATTAATGTCGATGGGCTCAGTAATGAGCTCGAACAATTTATGAACCGCCAGCAGAGCGATGAATCTTCACCGTCGCAGACACGAAAGCGGGGCAAAAAATCACGCAAAACAGCGCTTGATTTCTTCGGCACAGACCTAACAAGCCAAGCACGCGAAAACAAACTAGATCCAGTCGTTGGTCGAGATAACCAAATCCGACGTGTTATCACCATACTAAACCGACGCACAAAGAATAACCCAGTCCTAATCGGTGAGCCTGGTGTCGGTAAAACAGCCATCGTCGAAGGACTCGCTCAGCGAATTGTCGCCGAAGACGTCCCAGATAGTCTGATCGATAAGCGAATTGTACTCCTCGATCTTGCAGGCATGATTGCTGGTACGAAGTATCGTGGCGAGTTCGAAGAACGACTCAAAAAGGTTATGTCCGAGCTAGAAGATGACAAAAACACCATTGTCTTTATCGATGAGCTTCACTTAATCGTTGGCGCAGGTGCAGCCGAGGGTGCTATGGATGCAGGCAATATCTTGAAGCCGGCTCTGGCGCGTGGAAAGATCCAGATGATTGGCGCAACAACTACCAATGAGTACACCAAACACATCGAAAAAGATGCAGCTCTAGAACGCCGATTCCAGCCCGTTCAAGTTCCGGAAACGACCGTACCAGAGACACTGGCTATCCTGAAAGGACTACGCAAACACTATGAGGCATTCCACGATGTCAGCATTAGTGATGAGGTTCTCGTAGACACCGTTAACTTTGCCGATCGCTATATTAACGATCGTTTTATGCCAGATAAAGCTATCGATCTGCTAGACGAGACATCTGCACATCTTCGAGTAGATAAAGGCAAGACCCCTCCAGAGGTTCGTAAGCTCACCAAAGAGTTGAAGCTCGTTAACATGCGGATCGACGAGGCCGTCGAAGCAGAAGACTACGAGAAAGCCGCCAGGGCAAAAACCCGTGCCAGCCAAATCGAAGATTCATTAAAGTCACTCCATGCACTCGGCAAAACGAGCAACAAACTAACCATGAAAAGCGATGATGTTGCAGACGTTGTAGCCCGAATTACTGGCATCCCAATGCAGCGAGTTATCCGCTCTGAGGCTAAGTACTTGCTAAACCTCGAGAAGACCCTTACCAAGCACGTTATCGGCCAGGACGAGGCTGTCACGGCTGTCGCCCGTGCAATACGGCGCAGTCGTTCTGGTGTATCAAGCGCCGGGCGACCAATCGGCTCATTTATTTTCTTAGGTCCAACTGGGGTTGGTAAAACTGAGCTTGCCCGTGTTCTTGCAGACGAATTCTTTGGATCACGCGAAGCATTGGTAAAGATCGACATGAGCGAGTTCAGCGAGCGCCACACAGCTTCACGGCTTGTCGGTGCACCAGCAGGTTACGTTGGTTACGACGAGGGCGGACAACTGACCGACAAAATCCGTCGCCAACCATATAGCCTGGTACTGTTCGACGAAATCGAAAAAGCTCACCCAGAAGTCTTCAATATGCTCCTTCAGGTACTGGAAGATGGCGTACTGACAGATGCAAAGGGACGAAAAATCGACTTTACAAACACTATCATCATCATGACCAGTAACATTGGCGCTGATAAGCTTCAGAAAGAGGCCAGCCTCGGGTTCCAGGTTAGTAGTTCTGCAGATAAAAAAGATCTCGACAGTCTGCACGAAAAGAACAAAGACAAAGTTCAGGCCGAGCTTAAGAAAATGATGCGACCAGAATTGCTTAACCGCATCGATAAAATCGTTGTTTTCCATGCTCTAACTCAAAAGAATGCTTATTCTATCCTAGACCTACAGATCAATGAACTACGTCAGCGTTTACAGAAACACGGACTTGGACTGGTCGTACAACCATCTGCCAAGAAGGTACTCCTCGAAAAAGGTTACGATGCACTCAACGGCGTCCGACCAATGCGTCGACTTATCCAGGATACGATCGAGGATTCTGTGGCTAATGGCCTACTAGACGATACCTACACCAAGGGAGCGATCATTCAGGTTGGTGCAAAGAACAACGAACTGTCGTTCACTACCAAACACGAATAGCCGCCACAGTGTTGCTTTTCGTTTATGCTTGTAATCGATTATACTGGTAACTAGATGCCTCCCCACAAAAGATCTAGATTACCTCGAATTCTGCTTTCTGTTCTATTTTTAGCAGTTGCTGGCTTTGCCATATTCAAACAACAAGACATCCTAGACTGGTGGGCACTGCGTGACTATCAAGCTCCGGCATCCGTGTCTGCACTCGCCGCTGATACAACAATGAGTGCCTATAGCCGTAAATTGTTTTATATCAATAAACCACAGTTACAAGGCAAAGCCGCATTCTATAAGAGCTGCGAGGAAGGGGAAACCACTGTAGTTCTCGGTTGCTACAAACCAAAACAAGGGATCTATATCCTGGATGTCGAGGATCAGCGATTACAAGGGATCGAACAAGTAACGGCTGCCCATGAAATGCTACATGCCGCCTACGAACGACTGAGTGCGAATGAGAAGAAGGATATTGGCGCAGAATTAAAGAGCTACTATGCAACCGTCACAGACGAGTCTATAAAAAGCAAGATAGATGTCTATCAAAAGAGCGGAGCAGATATCACTAACGAGCTCCACTCTATCCTTGGTACTGAGGTGATTAGCCTGCCGCCAAACCTCGAGACATACTACAGCCAATACTTTACAAATCGTTCTGTTGTTGCTGGCTACGCTCAGAAGTACCAATCCGTATTTACCGATCGTAAAAACAAGCTCACAGAACTCGATGCCAAGCTTGCTGAGCTCGAGGCAGAAGTGAAAGCGAACAATAGTGATCTCGATACCCAACAGGCAATCATAAACGCCGAAGCAAAGCGGCTAGACGCCCTCCTAAAGCAAAATCAGATCGAAGAATACAACGCTGGTGTGGTCGAATACAACAAGATGATCATTCCGTTTAAGTCCCTTATCGCTACTACCAAACAGCTGATTGCCGAATACAAGACCATACTAGAAGAGCGAAACCAGGTAGCCGTAGAAGCGCAAGAGCTCAACAAGGCTCTCGATAGTCGCATAGAGTCGTCGACCACAAATACAAAATTATAATCCCGATGCCTTATACTATAAGGTAATGGGGAAGAAGAACGTACGATACGAATGTAGTAACTGTGGGGCTATTGCCACCACATGGTCGGGCCGTTGCCACAGTTGCGGTGAGTGGAATACCATGCAAGAGCAACTCTTAGTTGACTCCGTTGGTGCTGCGACCAAATCTGGGGCGATACTACGACCCCACTCAATCAAACAGATAAACAGCAGTAGTCGTGAGCCTCGCTTGCCGACAGGCATGTCTGAGGTTGATGACGTATTGGGCGGTGGTTTTGTCGCAGGCAGTGTCAACCTTATTGCCGGGCAACCTGGTATCGGGAAGAGCACCCTGTTGTTACAGCTCGCTAGTGCGATTGCCGCAAAACAACCCGTCCTCTACGTGAGTGGCGAGGAGTCTGAACATCAAGTAGCAATGCGCGCCGAACGACTCCGTGCAAAAGGCGCAAAGTTGCAGTTAGCTTCCAGTGCTAGTGCCGACGATATCGCCAAAACAATAGCCGAGGGCGCTTTTAAGCTTGTCGTGGTTGATTCTATCCAGACCATTACAGCCAATGACATCAGCTCAGCACCTGGCTCTGTGAGTCAGATCACCAACAGTACTCACTTATTAAGCATCGTTGCGAAGCAGACGAACACTGCGCTGATACTTGTTGGTCATGTAACGAAAGAAGGCTCGATTGCCGGTCCAAAAGTCCTCGAACATGTCGTAGACGTTGTATTACAACT
>CAYJDY010000025.1:5570-7704 GCA_964369045.1 uncultured Candidatus Saccharibacteria bacterium | reverse complement strand
AGAACCGTTATGGGTCTACGAATGAAGCCGGGATATTCGAAATGCTTGATTCTGGGCTCCAGCCAGTCAAGAACCCATCCGCATCACTACTTGCCGAACGTCGCATTAGCGACGGCTCTGTCGTGCTTGCCACCATGGAAGGAACTCGGCCTCTGCTGGTTGAGGTTCAGGCCCTCGTTAACCGTACCAGCTACGGTTATCCTAAGCGCGCTGCAAGCGGTATCGACCTAAACCGCGTCAACTTACTTGTCGCCATGCTCGAGCGCCGTACAAAGCTCAACCTGACCGACCAGGATATATACATCAACATCGTTGGTGGCATCAAGATCTCCGAGCCTGCAGCCGACCTAGCTGTCTGTATGGCAATTGCCAGTGCAAGCAAAGGAATGCAACTCAAAAAGAATGCGGTAGTATTTGGTGAACTTGGACTCAGTGGGGAGGTACGGCACGTACCATTTATCGACAAACGTGTTGCCGAGGCCAAGAAGCTAGGCTTTGATGGAGCCATTGGCCCGATCGTCAGAACTGGTAAAGCACCGGCAACACTGATGGGTGTGTCCGACATACGCTCAGCGCTCAACCAATTCCTCGAAAAAGACTAGAATTATTTACAGGCTTATCGTTGGCGACACAACACTACTATCGTTCGTCTTAACGTTGGCCTTCTTGTTGGAGCCAGGGAAGGCTGGAATTGAGGTTCCGGTGCCATTCACCGATGTACATGTAGATGGTGATCCATTGCCGTAACACACAATGTATGTTGAGTACCCCGATATACTGTTCCAACTCAAGGTAAATGGTCCACTTCCTGATGAATTTAGCGAAAGTGATTGTGATCCACCCGATGCAGTAATAGTGCCGGCCGCGCTACTCGCATCATACAATGCACTGTCGATCACTTGTGCACTAATGCCCTTGCTTCCTGCAAAGTCTGGCGTATAGGTGAAGGCTGCCAAGCCATTACCTGGGCCTGTTATCTCGAATGAGCGAACAATCTGTCCATCAACAATGTAGTTAACCGTACCCTTGAACTTATCACTTGATATAGCGTGTGTTCCTTGTCCAACGTTTACCGAGAGGTTATAACTGGAACCGCTGTTCGCAATCGACAGACTGATACTTGGAGGACTGTCTCCACACTTGTGAACATCGTCTTTTTCACCGGTGATAGAGGATGCAGCGCCACCGGCGACGAACTTATCTGCAGAGAACTGGTTGGCTGCTGCGTTACTGGTCTTTTCTTTAGCACGCTCTGGAGTACATTCAGTAGCGACCTTACCGCTCACCTTATCCATGACTTGTTCTGTGGTACTTGTCTTGCTAGCAGGCTTGTACCATGAAGGGTACAGGTCGGTTGCTGGGCTTGGCTCTACAGAGCCGATTCCAACGTGGCTACGAATGACATATGCTGGTGCAGTCTGTACTCCGGCTGGTTTTTCGCGGTCGAAGGCCGGGATATTATCGTGCGCCTTATTCATCCAGCCCTGCCAAATTGGTTGCGTCATGTTTTCCATGGTTCCGCTCATAACTTTCTGCCGAGTGTGATATCCAACCCATACTCCAGCAGCATACTGTGGTGAGAAGCCCATCATCCAACCATCTTTGTTATCGTTGGTCGTTCCGGTCTTCATGGCAAACTTCCAACCCTTGTATCGATGTGGCTTACGGCCTGAAGGGAAGTAGCTCGCATTTGGATCGCTCATCATATCGGCAACAATGTATGCAGACTCGGGTTTGATAGCTTGCGTGCCCTTACTTGGCTTCCACTCTTCGATAGTCTTGCCTGAAGCATTAGATATCTTTAGGATGTACGTCTGAGGCACGTTAAGGCCGTTTCGTGACAGGCTACCGTAGGCATGCACATGCTCGTCAAGGTGAAGGAAGGCACCGTCACCAATGGCAGATGATGCATAACATGGACCTTCTTTGGTATTTTCTTCGTCTTCGTAACACTTATACCCACTGGTGAGTCCTAGCTTCTCGGCAGTGTTAATCGTCTTGTCTATACCGGTTGTCAGCATTGCCTTGATGGCGGGTACGTTACGCGAGCCTCCCAACGCATATCGAAGCGTGACCGGGCCAGGGTACCTGAAGTCATAATCCCAGATACAGTTAGCTTTTTTATCATTCTTTG
>CAYJDY010000025.1:3467-5470 GCA_964369045.1 uncultured Candidatus Saccharibacteria bacterium | reverse complement strand
CCTGGAGGTAGTGGCTGATTGGCATAGTTGAACTGCCCGAAGTCTGGGTTGTTGAAGTCGACACCACCGACAAGGGCAACCATCTGTCCAGTCTTAACATCCTCAGCTGCAAAGGCTGCTGTATCACCACCTTGGCGCTTAATCTGTGCTAAGCCTTTGGCTACTTGCTCTTCAGCAATTGCTTGCTTTTCTAGATCGAGCGTTGTCGTCACCGACCAACCACCGATCTTGGCGGTCTCTGGTCGTGATGTTTCCAGCTGTTTCTTAGCAGCCAGTACGAACCATGGCGCCTTGATGCCAGCAAACTTAGCCTGTGGTTCTTTGACCTTGGCGAGTGTATCTACCTTTTTCGCTTCATCACGCTGTTTGGTGGTGATCATACCTTGCTCGGCCATCAGGTTCAGTACGTAGTGTTGGCGTCCAATTAACGCTGCCTTAGACTCTTCTGGATTCGTCTTGAAGTATGCTCCATAAGGAGAGTAGAACGAAGGAGACTTAGGTATGGCAGCCAAGAAGGCAGCTTCGTCGAGTGTCAGGTCCTTGGCGGCTTTTTGGAAGTAATCACGGGTTGCTGCCTCGACCCCATACTGCACGTTTCCATATGGTGCTGTATTTAAGTATCCTGTCAGAATCTCTTGTTTAGAATAACTACGCTCCAGCTCAACAGACAGGATAAGCTCTTTGGCTTTTCTTGTGTAGCTACGATCTTTTGTCCAGTTCTGAGTAAGCTTAACCAGCTGTTGGGTAATAGTCGATCCACCTTGTTGGCTACTACCACCGGCAACGTTATTAACTCCGGCACGCAATATTCCACGAACATCGAAGCCACCATGCTTGAAGAAGTCTTTATCTTCAACGGCAACCGTTGCATCACGTACATAGTTATTAATCTCGGTATCTTTTACTGGTATACGCTTAACGGCATCGTAGTCTTCCCAGAGCAATGTACCGCCAGTGCGGTCATAATAGCGGATGCTTCCGCCGATGTTATTACCACTAATATCGCGAAGGTTGGGCAGGTCTTTACGGAAATAGGCGAACAAGCCCACAAGAAGAAGGAAACCAGCAATAAGACCAACGCCCATAATCTTAAGTGCCATGATGCCGCCATCACGACTAAACCAATACTTGTACATTCGTTTCGGCTGGAAGTGATATAAGAAGCGCTTAACCCGACCCTTTGGAAGACCAGCAAGACGAGTTGCCTTGCGAGCTGCTTTTGCATCTTTGACCGCACCAACGCGCTGACCCAGGCTTTGATTCACCTTGATCGTTTTGCCACTTTTGGTTACGTGTTGATTTTTTGACGGTCGGCTCGGACTTTTTCTACGGCCGTTATTAGAGACGCTCATTATGGTTAAATATTTCTACTCCTTAGATGTAATTATTATAGCAAATATAGTCATAAATACAGAAAATAATCATAACCTCTCTGTGCTGAAGATTTCCTTAGGAAACCAGAGAATATATTTTAGGAAGTCAAAGTTTTGAAGGCGCAGACCCCTTTAAAGCCTTAGCCAGGATCAAGAATATTAGGCAAGAGTTGCACAGCGACTCTCTTCAGGGGGATAGGCATAAAGGTAAATTATACTAGGGCTTTGCATTAGTATAATTAATCCTGATGGCGAAAGGGGCTAGCCCCTTTTAAACTATCGCTTTATACTACTTAGCATGAATCAACAATCGCTATCCGCAGAACTCACCTGGAGAGGTTTCGTAAACCAAACTACCTACAAATCAATCACCGAATTAGATGGCGAGCCAATCACATTTTATTTTGGCGTAGATCCTAGTGCACCATCAATGCAAATCGGAAATCTTGCCTCAGCTATGATGGTTCGACACTTTATTAAGCACGGACACAAAGCCGTGCTACTGGTTGGTGGGGCGACAGGCATGATCGGTGACCCCGACGGCAAAAGCGAGGAACGCAACCTAAAGTCACTCGAAGAGATCGCCCACAACAAACAAGCCATCATCGAGCAGTACAAGATTGTATTTAA
>CAYJDY010000025.1:0-3367 GCA_964369045.1 uncultured Candidatus Saccharibacteria bacterium | reverse complement strand
GGGGCAATAGCATTGCTGGCGTAGACCTTATACGACGAATTACGGGCCAAGAAGCGCACGTATGGTCGAGCCCGCTCATTATAAATAAGGCTACCGGTATCAAATTTGGAAAATCAGAGGGCGGTGCGGTATGGCTCGACGGCGAACAGACAAGTCCTTACAGCTTCTACCAGTTCTGGCTTAATGTTGATGACGAAGGCGTAGAAGACTACCTAAAGATCTACACCGAAATTGATAAACAGCAGCTAGATTCAATCATGCATGATTTTGCCCAGAACCGAGCTGATCGCCTCGCGCAGAAAACCCTGGCCTACGAGGTAACCAAATTTGTACATGGAGAGCAGACCGCCAATAGCGTACGCAAGGTCAGCGAGGTACTGTTTGGTTCATCAAACTACGATGAACTCACTGCTGACGACTTTGATCAACTCAAGCGTGACCTAACGGTTGTAACGCTAGACGCAACGAGTCCACTCGAGCTTGCAGACGTACTGGTTGATGCAGGTCTGGCTGGATCAAAAAGTGAAGCACGTCGTTTTGTTGAGTCAAAAGCAATCTATATCAACGGAGAGCAACTACCTGGTGACGCTACTACGTTAGACCGAAGCAAAGCAATCCAGGGACATCTGATACTTCGTAGAGGTAAAAATGCTCAGGTTGTCCTAGAAGTCTAAGACTTGTATACTTGCGATTGAATTAATACAAAACATAACAGAAAGTAATCCGAATAATGGCAAAATCAACCAAAAAAGCAGACCAATATAATGACCCTAATCACAACTATCTTAAGTACTGGGATGGTCGTGATTACGAGAACGAATCCGAGCGAATCGCACTAAAGCGACTTTTGAAAGGCAAGCACTTCCATCACGCTGCCGACATCGGTGGTGGCTATGGCCGTCTTTGCGTCTTCCTAAAAGACTACGCCGACAAAGTAACGCTGGCAGAGCCAAGTCAACAACAGCTCGATATCGGTAAAGACTTCCTAAAAGACCAAAAAGACATCGATATGGTCCTCACGCAGGCAGACGACCTAAAGTTCAAAGACGATTCACTAGACCTTATTACCATGATCCGTGTCATGCACCACTTACCAGATCCAAGTGCTGAATTCGCCGAGATTAAGCGTGTGCTTACGGCCGACGGCTACTTTGTACTCGAAATTGCCAACTATGCACATGGCGTGAACCGCATCAAACATTTACTGAAGGGCAAGAAGCTACCAACCGAGCCAGTAGACATTCGTTCTAAAGAAAACCAAAAAGAAGGCGAGATTGCATTCGTCAATCACAACCCAAAGACTGTTATCAAACAACTGGCTCATGCCGGCCTAAAAGTCGACAAGATCCTTTCGGTATCTAATTTGCGTAGCCCAGGGCTTAAGAAAGTACTGCCTCAAAGCATCATGCTATCAATCGAAAAAGCCATGCAACCAACACTTGCTAAATCCTTCTTTGGCCCAAGTACATTCCTACTTGTTCGTAAAGCGTCCTAAGAGTCGCTCACAATTTGTCATTGATTAACTAGTTGCTACTATTAGATGCGATGACTATGCAGAGCCAACTTACGGAGATAAAAGGCATAGGCGAGGCTACTGCTCGTCTGTTTGCTACGATTGGCGTGCACGATGTGCAGGACCTCATTAATTATTATCCGCGAGCTTATAACGACTTCTCTGATGTTCAAAAAATCCAGTCCATAAAGCCCGGCCCCATAACTATCAAGGCTACCATCAAGCAGGTGACCGATCGGTACGTACGGCGTGGCATGCACATCACCGAAGCCGTTGCCAGTGACCAGACGGGGAGTATCCGACTCATCTGGTTTAACCAGCCGTACCGCAAACAAAGTATCGTTGCCGGGCAACCGTATTACATATCTGGACAGTTCGAGCTCAGCCATCAGAAGTTTGCGGTCCTGAACCCGGCGTGCGAAAAAGAATCCGACTTTCCAGTGAACACTGCTCGTATACTGCCGATTTACCGAGAAACAAAAGGGCTCAAGTCGTCCCTGATTCGTAAAAGCATCAAACAGATCAGCCCGACTATTGATTCATTACCCGAGACACTACCAGATTGGATCCTAAAGGATCAAAAGCTGATGTCTCGCGCTAAAGCCGTGTTTGCGTTGCATTTTCCTAGCTCCTCCGAAGATCTAGAGCAAGCAAAAAAACGGCTTGGGTTCGAGGAGGTCTTTGAACTAACGTTGGCCGCACTACTCAATAAGGCAGAGCACGCACACGACCACGGTCTGCGCATTCCATTCAAGCAAAAGCTGGCTCAAGATTTTGTTGGTCATCTGCCTTTTACTTTGACAGATGATCAGAAGCGAGTGATTTGGCAAATATACCAAGACTTCAATCGTGATCAGCCAATGAATAGACTCGTCGAGGGTGACGTTGGTTCAGGCAAAACAGTCGTTGCCACCATGGCGGCCTTAATGGCGCTAGAACAAAATTTCCAAGTCGCCTTTATGGCGCCTACTGAACTTCTGGCACGCCAGCATGCCGAGACAATCTATAAACTGCTAAAACCCTTAGGTTATGAGGATCAAGTTGGACTATTGGTGGGTGGCATGAAACCTGCTCAAAAAAGTTTAGTTCAAAAACAGATCAAAGAAGGCGCTGTCAGATTCATAATCGGAACTCACGCTCTCATCCAAGAAAAGGTTGATATGGAGCGGTTAGGTTTTATAATCATTGATGAGCAACACCGCTTCGGCGTCGAACAACGTAAGAAACTAATGCTCAAAACCATTCCAAGCTCTTCACGAGTTGTAGATACTTCCGGGACTGAGACGCAAGAGCTTGGGGGACATATGCCCCACGTGTTGTCTATGACTGCCACCCCAATTCCACGAAGCTTGGCATTAACCCTCTACGGCGAGCTGGATATCTCGACCATTGCAACCAAACCTGCCGACAGACTACCAATCATCACCAAGATAACCTCACCAAACTCGGTGGCGACCCTGTACGAATCTGTCGATAAGCAGATCGAAACCGGACGTCAGATGTTTGTAGTCTGCCCACTCGTCGAAGAGTCGACAATGACTGTCGGACTCATATCGGCAGAACAAATGTTTACAAAATTATCCAAGGGCCCGTTCAAACATCGCCGAGTTGCGTTGCTACATGGCAAAATGAAGCCGAGCGAGAAGAATACAATTATGGAAGATTTCGTAGCGCACAAATACGACATACTCGTGGCGACTACTGTTATCGAAGTTGGGGTTGATGTACCTAATGCCACCGTTATGATCATCCAGAACGCTGACAGGTTCGGGCTGGCACAGCTTCATCAGCTTCGGGGACGGGTGGGCAGGAGCAGTCATCAAGGCTATTGCTATGGCGTGCTGACAGATTCCA
>CAYJDY010000024.1:0-14506 GCA_964369045.1 uncultured Candidatus Saccharibacteria bacterium | reverse complement strand
TTGTCCAGGTACAGCCTCTTCTTCGTCCCACTCTTCAGCTACAACAGCAGCAACAGCTGGCTGTTGGCTAGCCGCAGGGGCTGGAGCATCGTCTTCACCGAGAAAGGCAGCTGTTAGCTCATCTTCCATCAATAGATCTTCGTCACGGCTTCGTCGCGCCATATATTTGTTACCCTCCACGTATCAGTGATTAATTTTCAAGAATTGGTCTTTTTGTGTTAATCGTAGTATAGCTTAGCAAAATACGGCCATCAACCATTAAGGGTATATTTACAACACAATATACACAACAGCATATATTTACAGGTTTAGGATTTGGCGTATGATAGCAGTACTATGAATCTTCTGGATAAGGTTATAAGTCTAGTTGCTCCGTATAGTTGCCTGTCGTGTGGGACGGAAGGGTCACTATTGTGTGCAGGATGTAAGCCAACTTTGGGAGTAGTTATGCCGGGTCGCTGCTTCAGGTGCAATAAACAGAGTAGTCAAAGCAAAACTTGTAAAAATTGTCGTCAACACTCTAGTCTTGCGCATGTTTGGATTCGTTCTGAGTACAAAGGCATACCCAAAGAACTTATTCACGGCCTCAAGTTCCAACGTACACCCTCTGCAGCTACGATCGTCGGCGAAGCCATGATATCTACCCTGCCGGAAATTACTGAAGACACTATTGTAGTACCTATCCCTACTGCATCATCCAGAAAACGCCAACGAGGATACGACCAAGCCGTGCTGATAAGCAGATCTATTGCCAGGCAGACCGGCATGTCAGTAGTACGAGCCCTTGTTCGAACCGGACAGACTCGTCAGGTTGGGTCAAAGAAAGCAGATAGACTGAACCAGCTTAAAAATGCGTATGTAGTTGTACGGCCTGGGCGTATTAGCGGTGCTCATATTTTGCTCATTGACGATGTTTTGACCACTGGTGCGACGCTTGAGTCTGCAGCCAAGTCACTACGTCGTGCTGGCGCAACGCAGGTAGACGCACTGGTTTTTGCACGAGCATAGTTATGTTTGAGAAAATCGCCTCGAGATGCTATAATCACCCCTGTTGCGGAAGGGTGTCCGAGTGGTCGAAGGAAACGGTCTTGAAAACCGTCGTGCCGGCAACGGTACCGTGGGTTCGAATCCCACCCCTTCCGCCAGAAGAGTGGCAGCCATACTTAAAAGTATGGCTGTTTCTCTTTTAGAGAAAGGTTCGAACACTGGTTCGAAGACCAAAACAGCGCGCAGAAGCTTGCTTCGAGCACTGTTGCAGGGCGCATTTCAACTTGTTGAGATAATCCCACCCCTTCCGCCAATATAAAAAGCGTACTGTTTGGTGCGCTTTTTATATTGATCGACAGACAGGATAGCGGACTGCGTCCTTTTCCGCTCAATCATTCTCGGAGCGAGCTCCTGTGAGAGATTTCGTTGCACCGAACCTTACGGTTCTCGCATTCTTTCAAAACGACAGGAAGGAGCACATCTGCACCAGTGCTCGGAATAAATTCCTGTGCTCTGGTTTGATGACCGAACCTTAACGGTTCGTACTCGCTACGCGAGTTAACCAATGTAAAAGCCCCGCACAAGGCGAGGCATTTACATTGGTGTACCCGACAGGATTCGAACCTACGACCTTCGGCTCCGCAAGCCGACGCTCTATCCAGCTGAGCTACGGGTACGCGTCGATGTGTGATATTGGGATAGTCAATTTACTAACAAAACAAGTTTACTTAGTAAATATTTCTATCCCAAAAAGCCATCTCCTCTTCCATGAAAAGAATCCCCTCTTTTCATGGGTTGAGTCATCGCAACTGACTAAGCCCAAGATTTTCCTTACTAACAGGGGTAAGTCTAGCATATATTAGATTATAATACTAGACGTCGATGCTCAGGACTCGCTAGAAGCGGATGCGGTGCATCAATCGATCGATGGTATCTAGTTTTCGTTCTTCAAACGGCAGGAACGAACCAAGCAAGTTAACAATTTTCTGGCCTTCTTGGGGCGAGAAATAAATACTTAAACCCGGAGAAAACCGCTGAAGAGGCATGAGCCAGATTGATTCAATCCCCTCCTCTTGGATGATTGAGAATGACTTAAAACTTTCGTACGGATACATTTTTTTATCAACCAAAACTCCTTGATCATCAACGCGATAAGGGAGTTCGCGGGGTTTCCGTGAAGCCATGTATCCAAATAATATAGCGACAGCCACAATAACAACAGCGGTTACAATATCTGCAAAATAGAATCCAATTCCACCCAGCACGACAGTGATAATGCCAAGTATTACGTACCACCCGGCAGTCTTCGAGTGAGCTATGAATTCAGAAGCAGTCCAGGTGATCGCATTTGGGTCATCAGACTTCGGTGCCGAACTTGTTGATGGAGCGGTATTTCCAGCTACCTGGAACACGGTGGGGGTTTGTTGCTCTGCCATAAGCGTATTGTACGACAAAGGTATGTACTCTTTCCAGTCCAATCTCCTTGGCTCTATTGCAGATGAACACAATTATTATGACAGTTTGATGTTTTAATGGTATACTTTACCTCTGTTAATGTAGTACAATCATCAAAGTCGCATTACAAAAAGTACGATCCCCTTGAATCGACAGGTTGTAGGGGTGAAGTAACGACACCGTGGAGGGGTACCCAAGTGGCTTAAGGGGACGGTTTGCTAAATCGTTAGTGGGGCGCAAGTTCCAGCGAGGGTTCGAATCCCTCCTCCTCCGCCAAAATAAAATAACCTGGTTTTCCAGGTTATTTTATTTTCACGCAGCAGTCGGAATTCGAACCCGAGTGTATCGTACTTCAGTACGATACTTAGCGAGGTGTTCGGTAGAGTGAGGGCGCGCACAGATGCTTGCATCGAGCACGCATGAGTGGCGGAGGCTTCAGCCGATATCCCTCCCCTAGAACTAAAAATACTACCAATCTGGTAGTATTTTTAACTTGGCGGAAGAGGTGGGATTTGAACCCACGGTACCGTTACCGGCACAACGCTTTTCGAGAGCGTCCAATTCAACCACTCTTGCACTCTTCCTCACTAGCCGTATTAGTTTACCAGGTTGCAGATTTGCAATCTATTGAATAAGCTTTTTGGAAGGTTTTCGTTTTACTTCGGGGGCTGTTGTGATTTGCCTCTGTGCTGGCTCTGTGGAGCTAGCAGTCTGTACGGGACGAATAGGTTTTTCTGGTTCAGTGGATGTAGTAGGAGTTTCTGATTTTGGTAGCCTACTCTTTCGTTTGATAAGTTTTGTGCTCACCAGGATGATGACCCCAATTACTATGAGTGCTGCAGAAATTACCCCTACAGTTGTAAGCGCATCCGCACGCATGGCGTCTAAGCCCTTAAGTAGAATATCCTTGAACACGGGCGATGAGCTATTTGTATACTGCCCTTCGATCTTGTCCAGTCCAATGTTTGCAACTGCGAGTGTAATGAGCGACAAAACACCGGTGGTTATCATGATGACGGCTAGCTTGCTGACCGTACGCCTTCTGACTGAACTGAGCATTACTGCACCAACGCCTACGAGTAGCAAAAAGAAGCCCAGAATGAACGGCGATAATTGTGCGCGTTGGTAAATATTAGGTATCTGGGATTGCGGTCCGAATACATTGTCTCCTTGTTTTGACTCACCCTGCAGTGTCTCGGCATTGATAGTCGCATCTGGCAGGAAGTCCTTGTTGTCGAGGATGGAGGAACGTAGGTTATCGGCAGATGCGATAATGTCTACCCCCTGCGCAGGACGACAATCGATTAGCAGTGGATCCGTTGATTTCGGTAACTGTCCTGCCGAACAATCAGGTAGTGACTGGTATCGAGCAATCGCCCCTTGCGCCACCTCATTGGCAAATACTTTTTTGGCCGCAAGTACATCTACGCTAAATGTTGGCTTAGCGGACGCACCATCAAGCCACACAAATGTTCCATCGACGATATTCTCCGCAGAACCCTGTAAAAATTCAGTAGAAAGTGCCTTCTTGACTGCCGCTTGAACGGTTGGATCTGTAAAGGATATATCACCTTCGTTCGTTTCGGTTTTTTCTGAATTTGCTTGATTAATTACCGCACTCGGCAAGGTGGTGTATAAGCCACTTTTGTTCACCCATTCTTTTATACGTGCTGGTTGTAGCAAAATAATAAGCGTTGTAAGGACCGTGAACGAGAAGATTGTCCAGGTGAATATAATGATAAGAAGTCCACTGAAGAATTTTTTCATAACTATAATGCAGCTCCATTGGTTGCAGGGCGTAGAAAAGAGCGCAACATTGGTTTGTTGATTGGCACCATAATCTGAGGTTGATCTAATCTAGTCATTTTTATTTTTGCTTATACTAACAACTTTACTACATAGAAACAGTAATGACAATTGAGGTGATTTATAGACTAGCAGGAGCCAATTTTTGGATTACTTAAGCCCAGCGTTTGCCAAGATACATCACCGCACTGCAGTAGTGTGCCATCAGCGCCAAGAGATAGAATTAGCGCCCCAGCTTCCTTCGCTCCCCTAGGGAACGCTTGACCCACCGTACCCACATAATATACTTCACTCCCCTTGCGTTCTACATGGGAGAATTCATGTTTCCCTCCGACGATAAGGGTATCTATCTTGCCGAAAAATACCTCGGCCGCGTCATAAGAGGCAAAAAAACCAATTTTTGGTAATGGCTGGCCACTGGCTTCCACCCGAATAAGCTGATTCTCGGCGTATTGTTGATTCACTGTTCTAGCATCATCGCCACGACAACCTGGCGAGTCAACGAAACAAGCATCGGAAAGTGCGAAAATCGAGATACCGTTAAATGAGCTCATCTGGTCAAGATTGGTCATTCCTAGGTCTTTAAAAATATCTAAAATGTTTGCCGGGTCATGGTTTCCGCTCAAAGCGCCATGGGGTAATATATCGCCACGTTGATCACAGACGTTTTCTGGAACGTTCCATGACGCACAGGTCCTTATATCGTCAAATCCAGTAAAGTGTGTTTTATCAAATGCAAAACCGCCCAACAGTCCCATTTCGAACTCGTTACCGGTGTTGCCGTAGTCGCCGAGCCCCATAACTGCATTGGCGTTTGTTGATTGTGCTAAGGTCTCAACTGTTCCGGGTACGGTCGGTAGCTCGTGCGAGTCAGAGTAAATAACCCAGGTTTGTGAATCAATAGCTTCCTCGGGCTGTTTTTGATTCAGTGCCCCAATGATGCGAACCAGACGCGTGATTTGCATTCTTGTTTCAGTGTCTATACTGTCTAGGTTTACTAGCATATCGCTGGTACTTGTGAGTAAGTATTTATCAAATGGTTGGCGGAGTTCCTGACTCAATCGCTCAGCAGACTTATTGGTATCAATGGTCCCCAGGCTTTGATACTCCGCACCGCTAACGAGAAGTACACCTGCCATACCGGAAGCGAGTAGAAACCTCCACCCTTGACGCTCGCTCCCTAGTTTTTCGATTATCTTTGCTGCAGCGAAGCTACCAGCAATCGCCCCAAAACACATATAGAGGAGCGATTCGCGAATAAGTTCGTGCTTCATGCTGTTGATTTCGGGTGCGTATTCATCGCCAACAAGTTCCACAATAGTTTTATGATTATCTTTTGAAGCAATCTGCTCTGCCAAAGGAGCCAGCCGACGGCTTATCTCGGGTATATTATCGAGCCGTACCTTTACGCTTACATCCATGCCTATTCCGTACTCCGTATCTGCAACGGGCAAGCCTATTACTTCGACGTCAGGGCTAAATACTACCTGTGTATCGACACTAACAGGTCCGATTACGCGTTCGGCATCAGGCTGTTGGCTGACCATTGCTGCGCCTGCTCCAAGTACCCCGCAGGCAACGATTGCCGCGCGTGCAGCATTCCGGGTTAGAAAAGTACGAAGCCTGTGCGGTGAGTCGGGTGGTGTTTCTGGGGCTAACTCCGGGCTGTAATGCGGGGTTTGTTCCGGTATAAGCTGTTCTGTCATGTCGATTAATCATACCTCGAAACCCACGCGCTGGCACAAGCATATTCATGGGATATACTGTTAGTATGGAAGACTCAATTTTTACCCAAATTATTAAAGGGGCAGTCCCCTGTCACAAAATTTATGAAGATGATCGGACAATAGCTTTTTTGGACATTCACCCGGTTCAGCCAGGGCATGTGCTAGTGGTACCAAAAACCCAGGTTGAGAATTTCTATGATCTTGATGAGCAAGATGCACCAGCTTTTTGGGCTACAGTTCACAAGGTCGGTAAACACCTGAGTGAGTATTACCCAGAAAAGAAACGAATCGGAATCATGCTAGAAGGTCTCGACATTCCACATGCTCATGCAAAGTTGTTTCCAATAGACACCAGCAGTGAGTATCGTTATGAGCCAGATATGAGCCTAAAGCCAGACCACGAAGCGTTGGCCAAATTAGCAGACGAACTAAAGCTGCAATAAAGTGCCACCCCTGTTTTTCTGTGATGGGTTTGACTTGATATAAAATGGCAGATAGACGGATACCATGCAAGACAGGTATACTAATAGGCAATGGGTAACTTTCTTACATCGTTCTTGTTCGCACTAGGGGTGAGCGCTTGGGTCTACAACAAAGTCCAACAGCGAAACGGCGGGCTTGCACAGCGCTCGCTCATAGCTGCCGGAGTTGTTGGTGTTATGGCTCTCCTTGTGTTCTTTACGGTCATTAGCTCAGTATCGTCCAAGTTTAACTAATAGCCACTTAATACTATTTTTGTAGCAATACGCGCCGTAAATTGGTATTATATGGCCAATGAGCGTGGTGGATGAAAAGAGTCTAGGGAAACAACTACAGCTTGCGCGTAATCGCGCAGGCCTGACACAGCAGGCTATGTGTCAACGAGCTGGGCTTAGTTATTCAACGCTTGCAAAGATCGAGCGTGGTGCTATCAAGTCCCCTTCCATCTTCACTATCAAACAGATTGCAGAGGTGTTAAATTCATCACTAGATGATCTTGTGGGTGGTGTTGCCGGTAAGAGCTTAGACAAAAAAACCACCAAGAGTGGTGTCAGGTTTATCTACTTTGACATTAATGGTTGTTTGGTTCGGTTCTTCCACCGGGCTTTCTCCGCTATCGCCAATGATACTGGTCTGTCCCCAGATGCAATCGAGACTGCCTTTTGGCAATACAACGATGCAGTTTGCACAGGCAAGATGAGTGTGTCTGAATTTAACACTGCGTTTGCTAAAGATTTAGGTCACCCACACCTGAAGTGGCAGGATTACTATCTGCAAGCTGTTGATCCAATCGCCGAGATGCATGATCTTGTTCGCTGGGCAGCCGAAAACTACCGAGTTGGGCTACTCAGTAACATCGGGACAGGCTTCATAGATGACATGCTCAAAGCAGGCCTACTACCAGACATAGCCTATGACTCAATAGTTGATTCCTCTAAGGTCGGGGTTCTAAAGCCAGATCCTAGAATTTATGAAATTGCCGAATCAATGGCCGGTGTCGCCTCACACGAGATATTACTCGTCGATGACACGAGAGCTAACCTGATGCCCGCACAGCGTTCAGGATGGCATGTGATGTGGTTTAACGACTATGACTCGATGGAAGCGACCGAGAGAATCAGAATCGCGTTGACCCCCGCTAACTAGTTTGTAAATCGATGTAGATCTTCTTTGATTTGATCTTTTGTAGATTGTGCAAGTTCGAGTTGATCTCGGGTTTGCTGAATAATTTTATCTGGCGCATTCGCGACGTAGCTCTTATTCTGCAAACGGCCATCCAAGCTTCGGATGGAGGCATCAATTGTTGCAAGCTTTTCGGTGAGCTTGTCTCGATACGAAGCCATTTCAGTAGGGTTAACTTCGAGCCAGACATTTTGACTGGTGCCGATGAATTTTAGACCATCGCTCTTCCCTGCTCTTGTGATTGAGCCTACTTTTGCTAGTCGCTGTACTAATTCTTGATTTGACTCGAGTAAATCAGATGAGTGCACCAAACTTGGTTTTTGCAGACCCATGGTTTTGGTAAGCTGTCTGCTTTCTGTGACAATAGCTTTTATTTCCTCGAATTGTTTATAGTGAGATGTATCTGATTTGGGGATAACTGGCCAGCTGCTCGTAATGAGAAGATCAGTGCTCCACTTTAATGATTGCCATATGGTTTCAGTAACGAAAGGAGCAAAAGGATGACAAATTTTTAGAATGCTTTCTAGGCTAAATTTCAATACACCGTGATTCGGTGTAGTTTTAGACGATTCAATATACCAGTCTGCAAAATCGTCCCAAACAAAGTGATATATTTTGTCGTAAGCCTCAGCAAACGCGTACATGTTCAAATCTGAAGCAACTCCATCTGTTAAACGTTGTAACTTCGACAATATCCAATGATCAGCAGCGGTTGTTGGTTGCAGTGAATCTTCCGTATTTTTTATGTCTACCTGATCCTGGATGAAACGGGCAACATTCCATAATTTATTACAGAAATTACGTGCTTCCTCAATTCTTCGTGGATCGTAGCCGCGATTAACTGCAGGTGCTCGCCCGCTTACTAACCCCATTCGAAGTGCATCGGAACCGTACTTCTCTATTACTGGAATTGGGTTTACGACATTTCCAAGCGACTTACTCATCTTGCTTCCATCCTCGGCCATAACGTAACCGTGTATGTAGACAGCTTTAAACGGTATCTTGTCTGTCACATAAAGTCCGAGCATGATCATTCTAGAAACCCAAGGATAGAGTATCTCACCGCCAGTCTCCATAAGACTCAAGGGGTATTTCGTAGAGAAATGGTCACCATCAGGATACTCTAAAGTAGCATACGGCCAGCTTGAGCTACTAAACCATGTATCAAACACGTCAGGGTCTCTGTGATAGGTCTTACCATCGACGGTTATCGATTCTTTGTCCACAGAATTATTAAAAATCCAATCATCAGGATCTTCGCTGTTTACGAACGCAGGAATTGGTATTCCCCAGGCAATTTGGCGACTTATGTTCCAATCCCGGAGACCCTTTAAGTAAGTGATTAATTGCTCTTTCTTACTTTCAGGATAGAAAGCTATTTCGTTGTTCTCCAAGGTTTTTATAGCTCGTTTTGCCAAGGGCTTCATGTTGATAAACCACTGTTCTCGAAGCAGAGGTTCGATTACTGTGCCACACTTATAGCAGTGGCCGACGTTATGAGATATATCGTCGCGTTTTACAAGCAGATCGAGGTCAACCAAGTTGTTGACTACCTTTTCTCTTGCGGTAATAACATCAATTCCAGCATATCCCTCTGGAACATCGTGTGTCAGTAATCCTTCGTGATTTATGACACTTATTTTGGGAAGATCATGGCGCTCGGCCATATCAAAGTCATTTTGGTCATGCGCTGGTGTAATCTTAACTGCACCTGTCCCGTATTTCATATCTACGAAATTATCCGCCAGAATTGGAATCTCGCGGTTTGTCAGAGGTAGGCGGATCGTTTTTCCTACGAATTGCTTATAGCGTTTATCATCTGGGTGAACCGCTACAGCAACGTCGCCAAGCATGGTTTCTGGTCGAGTTGTTGCAACGATCACTTCTCCGCTCCCATCAGTAAGGGGGTAACGTATGTACCATAAATGACCTTTAGATTCTTTGTACACAACCTCAATATCTGCGAATCCTGTACCGTGATATGTACAGAAATTTACGAGTCGTTCACCCCTGTAAATAAGTCCTTCATCCCACATTTTTTTGAAGGTTTTATATGCCCGGTTGACTACTTTTTTATCTAAAGTAAACGTATAAGTATCCCAGTCGCAACTGGCACCAAGCAAGCGAAACTGTGTCTCATATTTCGATTTATTTTCGGCTACAAAATCCCAGATCTGTGTATAGAGCTCTTCTCTTGAATAATCAAACCTGCTCTTCCCTTCAAGTGCGAGATGTTTCTCGAATACAGACTGTGTTTCGAAGCCTGCATGGTCGGCGCCAGGAATATACAGCGTCGATTTACCCAGAAGTCGGTTGTAGCGGATTGCTATGTCTTGGAGGTCAAGGGTGAGGGCGGTACCAAGATGAATGTTTGCATTGGCATTTGGTGGTGGCATAACGATACTGTAAGATTCATCATTACCCCTGTTCTTAGGTGCAAAAGCGCCCTTCTCTTCCCAGAGTTTATAGATTTTTTGCTCATGCGCTTTTGGCTCATAAGTTTTCGATAGTTTCATTATTGTTTCCTTTTCCACCAACGTTAGCCAACTAGATGTAGGTCTTAGCACCTGCCCTATTTGTATAACAATATAATATCACCTCTGTTATAAAACGTATACTTCGAAGTGAATTCACGTGAAAACATAAGCAATTAAAACAAGGGCTTTTGCTTGAAAAGCCGTTCTAAACATTGCTCACCAGATATGGATTAGTGTGTAACCCCACGATTTTGTGAGGCTACACAAAATGTTTGTTTTCGGATCTAGAATACTACCAGGAACCATAAGCGTCAATATTGACACAAATAACCATAAGTGTTATAATGTCAATCATGAAATTGCCGGAAGGCCAAATAATCCTAGGCGAATTTACACGAGGAGAGCTTGCTGGACCAAGTGGTATTTTTGATGAGCAGAGTGGTCGTGTGTTATCAAACTACGAGGCGGTTGAGTTTATAGAAAGGGCACGGGGCGCACAGGGTATCTATACAAATCAGAATGGCCTCTTAAGTGACGATGCAAACAACAGAAATACAGATGTAACACGAAATAACCAAGGTCCGTCTGTCATAAACTGGCGAGACTACACTGTTGCTCTTGTGTCTCAGCGTCCCCCGAGAGAATTCATAGAACCGAGTGGTATCTTTGATGAACAATCAGGCCGAGAGATTACGAATATAGAGGCGGTAAGGTTTATAGAGGGTAGCCTTGGTGCTCGGGACGTGCGAGCTAAGTTGGAAGCACGTGCTCGAGCCGAGCAAGACGTAGAAGATCACGCCGGTTTACATCGATAAATTTGGAGCAATATCAAGCGAGTAGGGATCGGCAATGGGTTGATTGTTCATTGCCCTATAGCACCCAAGCGTGGCAATCATCGCCCCATTATCAGTGCAGAGTTTTGGATCAGCATATTGGATATCCAGGGGCAATCTGTCCTGTAATTGACGACGTAGTTCAGGGCTGGCTGCTACGCCACCACCGATAACAACAGATATGGGCTTGAACTCCTCATATGCTATTACTGCCTTATCGACAACAGTTTCTACTGCTACGCGCTGAAAGCTGGCCGCAATGTCTGCTCGTTGAGCGTCATTTAGGAGCTCTGCTAGCTTAAAGCTGGGGAATTCGTGGGTTTTCCCGCAAAGCTTCTGGACGGCCCGTAGAACGGCTGTTTTAGGGCCAGAGAAGCTATAATCGTACTTAGCTTGCAGCTTTGCCTTGGGAAATTCAAACGCATACGCGTTACCCTTTTCAGCAATCTTGGCAATACTAGGGCCGCCAGGGTAGGGGAGTCCGATGATCTTTGCTACTTTATCAAATGCTTCACCGATAGCATCATCAAGAGTCTGGCCAAGAAGCGTGTAATCAAAATGATCTTTGAACAGGACTAGTTGACTATGTCCGCCACTGACGATCAGCGCAAGCAAGGGAAAAGTAGGCTGATGACTAGGGAATGAGTAGCCAGAGAGTGGTGATTTGGTCAAGAAGTTCGCGTACACGTGAGCCTCAACATGATTAATAGCGTACAAGGGTTTATTTTTGATGATAGATAGGGTGCGTGCAGCCATAACACCGACAAGCAGACACCCCCCCAACCCGGCACCATAGGTTACTGCTATCCCATCGATATCATCCCAGCTACATGTGGCATCGCTAAGAGCTTGCTCGATAACAGGGGAGAAGGATTCGATATGACTACGAGCGGCAATTTCTGGTACTACTCCGCCGTACTGCACATGCAGATCCATGCTGCTTGCGACAACATTAGACAACAGGATGTGTCCATCCTGCACGACAGCGGCAGCCGTTTCATCACAGCTTGTTTCGATTCCAAGTATTTTCATAGATTGCCAATATTATAACAGATATAAACATTGCTAAAGAACAAAAATATGATAAAGTATGCAATACTTATGACCACATTTCCGTATAACCCAGAAGACAAACCAGCGCCACTCAGCAGCGAAGAGGAGGCTGTGTTGAGCGGCATAATCGAACAGGCGGAACTACAGGGAATACAATCATGGCCTGATGACAAACGGGCACTTGATCATATGCGCGACAGGATGCTTGCGGATGCCCCGCATTTTAGCCTCGGGACACTTAGCATGGGTGAAATAGTGCTGATCCGTACTGAAGATGATAGGCTATTGCAGTTTTCGATAACTCCCTGGAGCGATGACGCCGATCGTATTGATAACATGCCGGTATTGGCACGAATTATATTAGATGACGATGGCGTGATTGCCGATGCAAAACCAGGCGACCTGTTTGGTATTAATGGTGCATCGATTGGTGATTATCAAAGGCGAGAAGACCTAGGATGGCTGGCACTGGAGTGCAACATGACGTATGCAAATGTTAAACGAAAGCCTTATGTTAAAACAGCTGAAAATCGCCCGCCCGTCATGGTTGAGCGGCTCAAAGAACTTGGGTTAATCGGGTTTGTTAATGGCGTGCACATTGAAACAAACGTTGATATAACCCGAAAATTTACCCCTCCGATTGCAGGTGGTCAATTTGGCACTGAAGGCAAGGCAATTTTTTAGCCAAAACCGCGGGCCACTTAGTATACTGGTGCTATATGGATATACGCACGCTGACAAAAAAAATGTTTCCTCGTTCGATCTTCAGGGGTATTGAGCCGTATGGGCACTGGGCTGAAGCTTTTATCGCTCAAGCCAAATACGGCTTCCCGGCAAAAGAAATGAAAGTTATTGGTGTTACTGGCACCGATGGCAAAACAACCACATCAACCCTTATTGCCCATATGTTGCGCGAAGCAGGCAACAATGTGGCCATCGTAACGACAATATCGGTCGATTATGGTGATGGCAAGGGGGAGCAACCCAATCCAACTCGTATGACCACTATGGGTGCAGCCAGCTTGGTAAAAACACTCAAAAAAATCAAAGATAACAACGTCGACTGGTTGGTTCTCGAGACCACAAGCCATGCATTGGCACAGCACCGTGTATGGGGTATTCCTTACTCCATTGCAGTTATGACAAATGTCGGCCACGAGCATCTTGATTATCATCGAACCTTCGAGCGCTACCGCGACGCTAAAAGACGACTTTTTAAGCAGGCAAATGCGAACAAAAAAGGACTGCGCGTTGGTATTGTGAATATGGATGATCCAAGCGGGAGTCTGTTTGCAGGTGACATCGCCAACCCTGTTAGGTATGGAATTGATAATGGGGATCTAAAAGCTGAACACATTCAGTCAACTCCATCTAGCAACAAATACCAGACGACCTATAAGGACCAAACATATGACATTGTGTGTAATTTACCGGGAAGTTTTAATATCTATAACTCACTTGCCGTAGTTGGTGTAGGCGTATCGGCCGGTCTTAGTAAAGAACAGATCGAGCAGGGCATCGCTAGCTTGCCGAGTGTTGAGGGGCGTATGACCCGTGTAGACGAAGGTCAAGACTTTGGGGTTATCGTTGATTATGCGCACACAGCAGAGAGCTTCGAAAAGTTATTCAAAGAACTCAGGCCACTCACAAAAGGTCGTCTGATAGCTGTTTTTGGAAGTGCCGGTCGGCGAGATGAAGCAAAGCGAGCAGAACAGGGAAGAGTCGCCGGTAAATACTGTGATATTGTCATTGCGACCGAGGAAGATGATCGTGATATTGATGGGCTCGAGATACTCAATCAGATTGCTGGCGGAGCCATTGAATCTGGTAAAACCAAGGACAAAGACCTATTCTTGATTCACGCGCGCGAGGAAGCGGTCTCGACTGCCATATCAATGGCCAAGAAAGATGACGTTATTTTGTTACTAGGCAAAGGTCATGAAAAGTCCATTTTAACAAATGGCCCAAAGGCTGCCGAACACCGACGAGAGCTTCAGAATGATGACGATCCAGAAAGAGTAGTCAAACGAGATTACGATGAGGTTGCAGTTGCCCGCGTGGCACTAAACGACAGGCATAAGTAGGAGATTATAATGAGCGTAACTTCAGAAACGTCACCATCACCAGAACAACAACTTCCGTTTCCGGTGCATCAATTTGACCCGAGCGTATTCGAAACGTATGACCGAGATCAAATTGCAGACTTAGTCGTCGAAACATTAACGGAGCAGGGAATTAACCCGGAAGAGGTTGTATTGTGCGGGTTTGACGCCAGTGAAGTAGTAAGGAACAGTAGCTTTGGCGAACGAACTACTGCCTTTGCTGCCGGAATTGCTCAAACGACAACAGACGACAGATACTCGGCGGTTAGTTATATGGAGAGCGATGGGGGCGACAAGCCAGCAATTGCAGTCTTTTGGCTGAATAAGTTACGCGGCTCCATTCAAGATTATGGTGATAAGAGTGGATTATACGACGAAGTAACACCTGACATATTGAAGACAGA
>CAYJDY010000023.1:0-14956 GCA_964369045.1 uncultured Candidatus Saccharibacteria bacterium | reverse complement strand
TGGAATTATTTGTCACGCTTGATCGTGAGGAAACCGTTTCGTGGGTTTTCGTTTACTGAGAAACCATCAGGAAGGTCTGTCGCTTCTGGACGTGAGTCTTTGCTGAAGTAGTAGATTCGTTGTTCTTTACCGCCACGAAGTACAACCAACTTTGAGTTTAAGTGGTATGTTACTCCTTTTGAGTTTGTGTGCTTATAAGCCATTTTTTCTCCCTCTCTTGAATTTAGTAGTGCACCCCTAAGATACTCTGGTCGCTTTTACCTTGTCAACAGCTTTTATACATTTAACAGTGGTGTACCTCTGTTAATGCTTATGCATTTTTTCAATTTATGCACAGGGGTGCGACTGCATCAATCTCTAAAATGTGAGAGGACGGACCTCTCACATTTTAGGCGTCACGGAGTTCGGCCTTGACCCAACGATCAAGGATTATTTGGACAACGAACACTGCGAAGGAGATACTGGCTATTACCAAACTCCAGCCTGCGAGGTCTGGCGACCACGAAGGTGATTCGAAATCGAACTTGTACATACTGTCAGGGATGGTGCTTTGTTTTATGCCACGACTTGCTACGTAATCTTTAATACAAGGTATGCGACCACTACCGGAAAGTCCTTTAGGGAACTGCTTTTCGCACTCTGCTTGCGCCTCGGTATAGACCCGGCTATTGTCGGCACTTAGCTTTTCTTGCTCAGCATTAACCAGCCGTTCATAGCGATATTTGAGCTGTATAGGAGGCTTGATGGCATTTGGCCCACTAGAGAGGTTGGTATTCATGTGTGCATAAATGTACGTTCTGAGCTCTCTCAATGCAGCCTCTATGTCGCCATCTGCTTTGTCGACTTGCGTGACGTTATCGCGAAGCTTTAGGGCTTGGAGGTTATTAGCGCGAAGTGCGAAGATGCAGACCACTGTAGCAATGATGGCAATAGTCAACGGTATCAACTTATTAAAGTTACGCAGGGCGGCTGCAAAATGCTGGAAGAATTTTTTATCCATAACTGTGATTATATATCCTTTGGATTTAGGGTCCTGAACTTCTCAGTCATAATAATCATGGAAGCGACTGCTGCAATCATGAAACCAATCGTTACAGTCACCCTAGGGCTTGCAATAGTAGAAATCATTATCAAGATGCCGTAGGTAACTGCTTTTACGTAACTAGAGAAGCACTCTATGATACTAATATAGACAATCCTGTGTCCTGGGAACTCATCTGTTTGATCGTAATAACCTTTAAAAAATGGCAGTCGGTAGCCAACGGTAACCACTTGGTCGGCAATGCCGATCACGACAGCCATCGGATACACACTTATCAACGGCTTCAGTAAGTGCAAGACAGTGTTTACGCCTGCGCTCAGTTGCAAAACTCGACGTCCTTGATACTCATCGACTAATTTGCCGACTGTCTTTGCCATAGCTATCGACACAAGTACTGCGACCGACGACAATACCCCAACTTTAAGAAATACCGTGTTGCCGGGCAATATAAAAAGAGCCAGAAATAATGGCCACATTACGATAGACATGGTGTTTTCTAGGTGTGTTGCAGTAATCGCCGGCAAACTCCTACTGATATCCTTTTTTCTGAAACCGCGATAATCAAGCTTCTGGCGCGTTTTTGTTGGCTCAGCAGTTTTAAATAGTGGCATTAAACCAATGACCAGCAGTATGGTGGCAACAGCAAAAATGTATTGTGGGCCTAGTATCAGCGACACAAGCCCCCCTAGAACTGGGCCAATGATTGCGCCGAGTTTGCCCATGATCTCGACGTATCCCAGTTCTTTGCCGGCATGAATCTGGTGCTTTATTTTGGAAAAGTCTACATCAAACGATAAAAAGAAACACGACTGAGATGCGCCCCAGACTGACCCCAATAGGATTAGGGGCCAGTGCATCCGTTCGAGTGTCAGGAAAAGCAAGGACGAAATCGAGAATAAAACCTGTCCGAGCACCATTACATGCTTCGGACCAAAGCGAGCTACCAGGTAAGCAGCTCCGATATCCGTAAATACTCGTGTAACAAAGTAAATACACATGATAGTCAGAATCATAGTCAGTGAAAAGCCGATACTGAGTAAGAATATGGGGACAAACAATCCCATCATACTTAGCGACATGCCTCGAACCAACATGGCAACATAAATCTCGTTTAATTCATTGAAATTATCTGTGCGCCAAAAATGTCGTTTGTCTAATATTTTTTGGAGTATAGCTTTAATCATTATATTTTCGACATTATTCTTATGTTTTATTATGGACCACTATGCGTCACTCAACAACCAGCAAAATTTGATGCTCTATGGAGCTCATGAAATAGGTTATGATAAGTACGTTATGCATATATTTTTTAGCGGTATCGGTGGCGCAGGCATCGGCCCTCTGGCACTCATCGCCAAGCAAGCTGGCTATCAGGTATCTGGCTCAGACAAACAAGATTCGAGCTACATTCAGTACCTAAAAAAGCATGGCATTAATGACGTTCATATCGGACAGACAAAAGAGCAGATCGAAGACGTACACGGCAGCCATCCTATAGATTGGTATGTTTTTAGTTCGGCCGTCACTAAAGAGCAGACTCACCCTGCTGAGTTAAAATTTGCCCAGGATAATGCTATTCGCATCAGTAAAAGAGACGAATTGCTCAATCAAATTATTAGTGATAAAAAACTGAAGCTTATCGCAGTCGCTGGCACGCATGGAAAATCAACAACTACCGCCATGATCGTATGGCTCTTTAGCAAGCTTGGGGAGCCGCTTAGTTACTCGGTCGGAGCCAAACTAAGTTTTGGCGAGATGGGCCAGTACCAAAAAAACAGTCAGTTCTTTGCCTATGAATGCGACGAGTTTGACCGAAACTTTCTGGCTTTTGAGCCGTATCTATCAGTTATTAGTGGCGTAACCTGGGATCATCACGAGATCTTCCCAACGCGCGAAGATTATCAACAAGCTTTCAAAGATTTTACCGGACAGTCAAAGCGGACTATCTGCTGGCAAGAAGACTACGATTACCTGAATCTCAATTCAACTTCGCGAATTGACGTTCAGGACTCTGATCACCCGCACATTCAAGACATCAAACTAGCAGGTCTCTATAATCGGCTCGACGCCTGGCTGGCGATCCAGGCAGTGCACGAAGCTACTAAGACACCTGTCAAAAAACTTATCGAGCTCATGAATGACTTCCCAGGGCTATCGCGCCGGATGGAACAGATTATTCCTGGCCTTTACAGTGACTATGCTCACACGCCAGAGAAAATCCGAGGTGCTATGAGTGTGGCTCTCGAAATGTGTGAAAATTCGAACCCAGCGCGAAAGCTGGTTGTGGTCTACGAAGGACTAACGAATCGACGGCAGCATTTTATGGTTGACGATTATAAAGACTGTTTCGATGGGGCCAGTCACGTTTATTGGATACCCAGCTATCTAGCCCGCGAGGATCCCGATCAGAGAGTTATCGAACCCAGCGAACTTATCGCCCACCTGTCTAATCCATCGATTGCATCACCACTTCTTCGAGACGCCAAACTAAAACAGCACATCGATAAGCACCTCGCAGATGGAGACATGGTTGTAGCGATGGCCGGTGGTGGGGGCGGTAGCTTGGACGATTGGATTCGTGCTGAGTTCAAAAAGTCCTAACGACTAACTTAGCGGTTGTCGCCCTTTCCTTTTATGACATTTCGTCTTTTACGGTCAGCAAGTTTAGTAACGTTGACCTGCATAATTTCGTCAAACGACAGGCCGAGACTATCTGCCATAACTGCAATATACCAGACGACGTCAGCTAATTCTTTGCCTAGTTCTTTGCGCTCTTCCGGGCTAATTTCACCTTCTTTGTAGGCAACAATCTTTTTCCATTTTTCGACTACTTCCCCAGCCTCACCAGCAACTCCCATAGCCCAAATTGTTTGTTCCATAAGTGTGCCGGCATATTGTGGGTCAACGTGTGCTGTTGTTAATGCCTGTTTTTGATATTCATCGAATGTCATATTCATGTTCTTTCCGGCCAAACTCTACGTAAGGCAAGTTATTCTTATGCGCTTCCACGAGTGCTCGTTGATACTCCATGACAGTCATGGGTAATTCATCGAGTTCAAGCCATTTTAATTCGCCGTGTTTGTGTGGCTCAGCATTATAAGGTTCCCCCTCCCACTTTTCGACTACAAATAGTACGTCTACCCACGCCTGATCCGGCTTATCATCAGACCTACGGTGAAGTGTCAGGACATACTCCAAATCTTCTGGATGTATATCAACACCAACCTCCTCCTTGGCCTCGCGGATTGCCGCCGCACTAAATGACTCACCCTGATCAACCTTGCCCGAGGGCATTGCCCACTCCCCGTCACGATATCCCGTGTTGGAACGCTTGATAAATGGAGCCTTGTTTCCCTTTTTTATCATTATGTAAACCGCCGCACGTGTTCGTGCCTGGTTCGGATCGTTGTCACTGCTCATGTATCTATCTTACCAGAGCCCTGCCGCAAAACTTCGATAGTGTCATCAATGACTTGGATGAGGGTCGATGGCTGACGGTCACTATAATCGCCGCCTTCAACATAAAAATCCACACGGTCACCAAAGTATTCCTGTGCCTGTGCGATATTGTTTGCAGGCGATAAACCTGGCATGTTGGCGCTCGACGTAAGTAGCGGGCCAACACTATTCAGCAGTTCAACCAGCTCACTTTCCCCAACAACCCTTACTGCAAGTGAACCCTTACCTTGGTCTAGGTACAACAGGCTTGGATTATCAGTTGGCACCACGACACTTACTGGGCCAGGCCAGTAATCGGCAACGTTTCGCAAATATCGTCTTTTTATTCCGAGTTCAACAAGCTGATCAATTGACGACGCAATGATGGTACCCGGCTTTTTCTCGCGTGTTTTGAGGTCGTAAAGTCGCTCTACCGCTGCTTGATTGGCGGCCAAACAGACGACACCGTAGAGTGTATCCGTTGGTAAAATGCCAACGGATCCAGCACGCAAAAGAGTGCTTAATTGCTTATGCTTAAAATTACTAAATACAGAGGCCATACTGCTATACTATCATCATGCAGTCTTTATTTTCAGTACTTGAGCTAAGTAGCCAAAAAACCATTATCGACAATCCTGGCCAGTGGTTCCAGACACACGGTATTAACATTCTGATCATCATTTTTGGTGCCTGGATTTTTCGACATGTAGCTTTCTTGATTATTCATAGTGTTATGCAACGAGCTGTTCGGTCACACTTTGGCAATGAAGCCGACCGAAAAAAACGATTGGCTACTCTTGAGGGATTGATCGATGCAATTCTAAAGATCGGCACCTTTGCTGTTGCTTTTCTAATGATCGTCAATGAGCTCGGGATCAACACTGCACCGATCCTTGCGAGCGCCGGGGTAGTTGGTATTGCACTGGGTATTGGTGCACAAAGCCTTATTCGTGATTTCATGAGTGGCTTCTTTATAATTGCCGAGAATCAGTACCGTGTCGGTGACGTCGTCGAGATATCTACCCTGGTTGGAAATGTTAAGGTAGTTGGTACTGTACAGGCTATTACCGTTCGCACCACGATAGTTCGCGATTTAGACGGCATGCTACACCACGTACCAAATGGCTCTATTGTGGTAGCCAGTAACAAAACTTTCGGCTTGGGTCGCATCAACGAAGATATTATCGTGGATCCAGACACAGACCTCGACCAACTCGAGCAAGTAGTGAAGCAGGTTGGAGAAAAGATGGCTGCTGAGGCGGCATACGAAAAGAAGATCAAGAAAGCTCCAACGGTAGGACAAATTGTAGGCTATAACGATCGCGGGATCATTGTTAAGATCATTGCCGACACCCAGCCTGGCAGTCAATGGGAGGTTAAGAGCGAATTTTACAAACGCCTGCGCCCAGAGCTAAAGAAAAGTAAGATTAAAGTCTTGTTCAACCCATCAGCCCCGACGAACTAAGCTATCAAACTATTAAACAACTCGTCTTGTTTTAGGTGCTTGAGCTGATCTTTACACCACCATGACCATGTATCATCTTTGTCACTTTCTGCTACAACAATAAAGTCATTCCAAGTCACCCATTTGTATGCTTCGACTTCTTCTGGGTTCGGTTTGGGCAAAGACCCAGCATGCGCAAAATATACCGGACAATATTCATGTTCGATAATACCGTTAAAAGGTGGTGTCTTGTACCTATACTGTGGCAATACTACTTGAATATCTTTTACCACCATCCCCAGCTCATACTCAGTCCTTCGGATAATTGCAGCTTGGCGAGATTCATGCGGGGCAGGATGACCACAAACTGAGTTAGTCCAAACACCAGGCCATACTTTTTTTGACAGTGCCCGCTGGGTTACCAGTAACTGGCCTTTGTCATTAAAAATGTAGCACGAGAAGGCAGCATGTAGCTTAGTGTGGGCATTGTGAGCATCAAGCTTTGGCGCTGTTTCCCCGGTTGGGTTGTCATATTCATCAACATAGACTACGAGATCTCTATTGGGGTCTTGTGATTGCATGCCATTATTTTACAATAAAACCATTACTTTATATAATAAGCAAATGACAATCGCCCCAGATAAGTCTGATTTTATGTGTGAAAGGCTGCCTGAGCCCGACGAGCAGGATCTGCGTGACATGCACCAGAGTGGTTATCTGCGGTACGGCGTCGCTGCAATGCTGCTTGACAAAGCCAACAGGATGCTTCTTCTTGAGCATTCGGCAAGTGATAAGGTTGAGTCCGGCATGTGGGGGACTCTTTGTGAAACATCCCAGGCATTCAGGGTGGCAGGTCAGTGGCACATTGAACCACCAGCACATACACTCCTCCGTGGAATTCATGAAGAAACTGGAGCCAGTATAGATCCCAGCCAACTATACTTGCCATCCGCTGGTGCCTACTTCGAGACAACGTGGCCTGTTGGGACTCAATACGGTAATGGCCTCAGTCATGCCGTATCACCAATCGTTTTTATGTCAGCAGAAGCAGTCGAAACTATAATGGATGCGCCTCTTCCTCCGGACGAGATAACCACAAAACGTTTAGTGCATCTGGAGTCAGTCAGTGACTACCGATTAAGACCAGGAATGCTCAAATGGCTTGGCGAAGCACAGCTGGCACTTGCCCAAGCCAGCACCACTGCCGCGCCCCTCGAAAACAGTACCTGGGTTCATCCTGTCAACGTGCAAGATGCACGATTGTCAGAGATGTTCGAGGTGGCATGAAAGCTATCTTTATCAAGCTCGGTGGAAGTCTGATTACCGACAAAACTACGCCCAAATCCGCAAAATATGCAACTATAAAATCAGTCGCACGCGAACTATCAAATATCCGCAAAAATAGCCCCGACCATGTCCTTTTTATTGGCAATGGCGCAGGATCTTACGGTCACTATGCGGTACAAGAGACCGGCTGGAAAAAGCATAAGAATAACCCAAAGAGTATTGCTGAGATTCGTCGAATAACCTGCCAGCTAAACGCAATGGTATTGGATGCTCTCATGGAAGAGAACATCCCAGCCGTATCGTTTCCGCCTGCTGCATTTGCTCTGCACAAAGCAGGAGGCACCTCTCTAATGGCAGAACCGCTACTCCATTTTGTGAGTCTTGGTGCAACACCGCTTGTACACGGGGACATAATTTTTGATAATCAGAGTGGATCAAGTGTACTGTCAACCGAGGAAATTCTTGAAGCACTTGCCAAAGAATGGGTACAGCACGGCAACACGATTGAATCATTCGTTTACTGCACATCCGTAGACGGGGTACTCGACAAAAATGAGCAAACAATAGCCATACTCAGTGGTGATACGTTAGTAAATAGCATAACAAAGACAAAGGGTTTTGACGTCACTGGTGGCATGGCTCAAAAGATAAAGTCTGGGTTTCGGGCGCTTGAATTCTCTGAGTATGTCTATATTATCAACGGTGAAAATCCTGGCAATCTAACAATGGCTATAAACCACCAAGACGTCGGAACACGGCTAGTGTCGTAGTCTATTGCAGGCCAAGCGTGGTGTCGCTGAGATCGTTTGCCTGGTAATCTTTGGTATCGTCTACTTTGGTCATCGTATTATTTATATCGGTATTTAGCGTATCGATGTCATCGGCTGTTGCTGGGTCTTTGGCAGGCGTTGTTACAGTTGGTTTAGTGTCGACAGGCGGAGCAACTTCTTTCGTGTTCTGCAAATATGCATAGCCTGCACCTGCAATGAGCCCTATAGCTAAGATAACTGCAACTAGTATAGCGACACCTTTACCCTTTTTGCTCGGTTGCTTGTACTGTGGTGAGGTAACCACACCGGCAGTTGGTTTTTGCTCTACATCTGGTTTGGTTTCGGCAACAACTGGAGCTTTGTCTTCAGATGTGTCTGTTAGTGACACGGGAGTATCTTTGAATGAGTCTGTATCTGGTTTGGTGTTTAGTCCAGGAATGAGTTCGCTTGGGTCGGTACCTTTTTCTTCAACTTTTGCGGCTGATGCATCGCCAATAACAATTGGGGTTGGCACGCTCTCGGTAGCTGCGGGAGTATCAAGGCTAGATGTCGACGTGAATGTTGGGGCAGAGCCAGTACTAGTTGCTACATCAGGCTTAGGAGGGCTGCTAACAGGAATTGAAACCGGACGCGGTGTGGCACTAAAGTCGTCCATAGGGCGACGTACTGGATTTACTGGAGCAACACCGGGTCGAGGCGTTGGGGTATTGTTTTCTTCCATGATTATTGTGCCCCTTCCGTAGTCTTAGGTGTATCATCCTTAGCTAATGTCGTTCGGGCTTCTTTCAGGGTAGGCTGAATCGTTCCAGTAATATAGGTCCTGATTGCAAGCGCATCCTTAGCAACTACAGCGCGTGCAGCGCGTGCAGCTTCTAGTGACGACTTGAACCCTGCTGGATCAGTCATACAGTCAATATCATTCAAGTCAGACAAAGCGGTCTGGTACGATGCGACATCCGTGTTATAGGTAGTAATCAGCCTCTGTAATTCTGTCTTTTGAATTTGTAAATCTTTAGTATCAAAGTCTGCGTCTTTGAGCTTAGCTATGATCTTGTCCAGTCCAGTGGAAATTTTCGCATAGGCAGCTACTCGTTCGGTATTACTCTTGGTGATGCCGACAGATAGTAGCTTTCCTTTTGCTTGAGCGGGCTTACACTTTATCTTGAGTGATGCTTGCTGAGCAGCCGTAAGTGTTGCAGCATAGGTGGCTTTATTTTTTGCTAGGCGTTCAGCTACTGTATTGGTTTTTTCTTTAATTGTGGGCGTGGTAGCTGTGGGTGTTTCCGTTGTAGTTGCTGCGTATGCGAGAACTGGAGCAAATGTGAGCATCGGCAGTGCGACCGCTGTACCCATCAATAATCGAAACCTTTTCATGTATGTACCCTTTGTTATATTACTATCTCTTTACAATCATTTTACCATAAGCGTCTAGTGTGTAAAGCTCCCTCGCTCACTTTGTTCGCTCGGTCCATGAGAGAGGATGAATTCCTCTCTCATCGTCCCGGCAAGCGGGACTGCTCTCTCCTCAAACTGCATTACTTTAGTGGAATAAATCCACAAAAGTAACATAATATTTTGGCTCTGAAAGCTCCCTCGCTCACTTTGTTCGCTACACGAGCACGTACATATTTTTATGTCGCTTAATGAAACCCTCGGCTTGCAAATCATCCAATACGGCTCCAAGTCGATCATCTTTGATTTTATGGCGTAACGAATCCTGTGAGGTGTTAGCTTCACTTAGAATACGCAAAACCTGACCTCGAATTTGTCGCCTCGATCCCTCGAATTTTGATTGCTTGGCATACGACTTACTTTGCCTACTCGCATTACCGACGTGTGTTTTCAAAAATGACCCGTAGTCCATGAGCGCCCAATACCATTCTCTGGGGTTTTCATGGTCGACTGTCTCAATAACCAAGTTCAGAATATCTTTGTCATCTACAAGGGTGCGGTCATTAAAAAAGTGGTGGATATATACACTGCGAATATTTGTCTCGATAAAACTAAGGGGCTGGTCATACGCATAGACGCAGATGGCGGCTGCAGTGTTCCGTCCAACTCCTGGTAGTGACTCAAGCTCTTTCGGTGTACCCGGCATGATGCCGCCAAAATCGGATAGAATTTTTTGGGCGCTGGCATGCAAAAACTTAGCACGGCGATTGTAGCCAAGTCCTTGCCACTGTTTTATGACTTCTCCCAATGTCGCATCAGCTAGTCCAGTAACAGTCGGGAACACCTGTAGAAACTGTCGGTATTTTGGGATGACCCTTTGCACCTGGGTCTGCTGCAGCATCAACTCACTCACCAAAATATGATATGGATCGAACGTGCCATCGTGGCTGGGCACACGCCAAGGCAAGTCACGCCCAGAACTTGCATAGTGGCTCCATACGGCTTCCTTAAATAGTTCCTGGTTACTCACTAGGATTTTCGTTTAGCAATCCAATGCATTATTACAATCAGTGCAACATAGTAGGGTATTAATATGATGATGTCATAGAGCAGAATGGTGGTAATTGTACCGCCCCCACAACTATACGTTGTGAAGCACGATAATAATGAATTAAAAACCGCTCCAAAACCTACGATAATGAAAAATATATACGGAATATACGTGAGCCAGCCTTTTCCGCTTGCAGGTAAATAGCTCCCTCGGACTTTCACAAACCACGCCCCTTTTCGCGCCTTCAGAGTGCCATGAAATTTTTTCATATTTCGTCTATTTCCTTTGCTAGCTGTTTATCTTTCCGGGTAACACCACCCTCACTATGGGTCGAAAGGTGTACTCCTGCCTTCCCCCAGGAAAGTTCAATATCAGGGTGATGATTAGCAGCTTCTGCCAAAGCGCCCACCTTGTTCACGAAAGCAAGCGCAGTTTTAAAATCTTTGAAAGAGAATGACTTGAACAGTTCATTATTCTTTTCTTGCCACATGCTAACCATTGTCTCGGATCTTATCCGAATTGTCCATGAATCGCAGACGGCACAACGAGCCCAATATTTTCTTCGGCTTTTTTGTTGAGATAAAAGTTCATACTCGTATAGCCCAGCAGTCCTGCCAGAATAATACTGAGTATAAAAGCGATGACCTTTGTAATTCGAGAGTGAAATAATGGACCCATACTAACGCGCCGAACAGTCGGCTTCGGACGAGGCATGTCTACCTCTTTCTTCTCTTCTTTTGCCTCTTCAACTTTTGGGCTTTGAGCGCTTAGATCGAAAGGGTTAAAATCTTTATCCATACCGCTTAAGTATAATGCTATAGGTTAAAAGGGGCCAGCCCCTTTCTGCCTCAGGATGAGATATACAGAGGCCAAGCCCTTATGCATTCTTACGGACTTACACCGAAAGAAAAACAATGCAGTCTTCAGAAAGAGCGCTCCAGCCAGATTATTAGCATCTGTGCATGCTAGAAGCTAAGAATTCTTAAGTATTAAACTATGTATTTTTGCGAATTTACTTCGTTAAAATACATTCAGCTCGAGAAGAGAGCAGCCCAAGAAATCTGTGATTTCCTGGAGCGATGAGGGAGGAATTCATCCTTCCTCATGGACCGAGCGAAGCAAGGGAGCTAGTGATACCACCTGTCAACTCCATACGTAGATGTAACATCACGTATTTTCTTGGCCGAACCACCTTCGATGCTGAGCACATAATCTGCGGTTTCTTGTGGTGTGTGTATCCTGTAAACCAGAGTGGTGTTATTCAGCCAGCGTACTGGATTTTCTAGGCCAGCCTGACTTACAAGCGCCTTTTCTTTATCAGTATCTTTATCGTACAAAACCAGCACACCTTTGCCATCCCGTTGATCGACCCATAAACTTCGCGTTCCATCTGCATTGTCGCTGTAAATTCGTCCGGTTAGGCTACTTGGCTGGTTAGGCTCTTTCTTAGCTGTAGACTCACCAATCTGCATTTTGTACCAATCCTGACCTACCGAAATATCTAGCTGACTATAGCTTGTCCTGTAGATGCTCCACGTTTCTTTGTCGATTACGGTGGTTCGATTCTTGCTGTCAACTGACTGTACAAAGAACCCTGGTTGAGGACTTGAAAGGGAATAATAAACCTTGTTACCGACCAGCAGTACATCGTTAAAGTTATTGCTGCTTGCCAATTCTATTTTGTCTGATTTCTTATAATCATACGAAATCAGGCGCTGGCGTTTCGGGTTGGATGCGCTCGCTCCTGCTGCAATTTGTACATACAGTAATCGATCACCCAACCAGCCTATGATTTGGACTTGTTCCGACTGTGCAACGTCAGTACTAGAGTCATCCTCTAGGTCAACCAGGCTTAGAGTTGTAAGTATGTAGCCTTGTTTATTACGTACGTTATTCCGTGTTGAAGTGAGCGCCACAACTTCGGAATCTGGATGTGATACGAGTCCAATCGATTCATTTTCGGTACCGGTGCCCGGTAGAATGAGCTTTTCGTTTTTACCATCTGCGTCAATTTTATACAGGTCATATTTGCCGGATCGCTTCGAGATAAATGGCTGTTTGCGCTTTGGTACAAGCTTAACGTCCTGGCTCTGTCTATTACTAGGCACGACTTTCACTTGTTCGTCACGATAGCCTTTGGCCTTAATCATAACTTCTAGGTTTTCGTCTGCTGTTGCATCAACTACCAGCGTCAGAGCCCCTTCACTATCACTTGTCGCATCAAAATTTCCACTACTCGCCTCTGCCTTGTCGATGGGTTTACCAGAAAGCCAGTCACTAATATTAAACGAGTATTGTGACCCCACCGCCTTGATGCTCGTGTTTCCGAGCGGATTGCTTCCAAGCCCTACTGTTATTGTTTTAACGGATTCTGCATAAGCGCGCTTTTGAATTTTAAGATCTTGTTTGCCGAGCTTGATGCTCGTGAGCTGAGCCTTTCCGTTAATATCGGTTGTCGCTGATTGTGTTCCGATTGATACCTGTACGTTCTTGAGTGGATTATCCGTTTGATCGTCATAGACCGCTACCGATGCCTTGGCTCTTACTCCTACTGTATTCAAAATAAAGTAGCGAGATGAGGGCACAATGGCAATCAGTAAGATTAAAACAAATACTCCTGCAATGGTGCTGTAGCGAAGCTTTTTATTGTTCCACCATTTCCAGAAGATATCCTTTATTTTAGTGCGCAAGTTTTTTGGGTGCTCTGGCTCGAATGCTTTTTGGAGATCTTCATCTTCCGCTGCTAGCACGCTATCTCCTTCGCTTCGGACAATATCTTCTACTACATCATCGATTTCAGCAGCAGGATCTGAATTTTTTTCGGGCTCAATAATATCATCAGACTGCAGTAGCGCTGGCGAGTTTACAGCGTCGTTTTCTAATTCTTTTGAGGCATCATTTTTATCTTGCATGTGCTTGAATTGTAATGCCAAGACCCGACGAAGTCTAACTAAAGTAGGTCGAGTCCAGCCATATTGGAGAAATACGTGTACTGGTTTATGCTACAGGCAGTAAAGTAAAGGACATCTGCATGGACCAAAACCTTATTAACCTCATACTGGCACTATCGCTAAACGAACTGCTCCATAATGCTATGGAGATAATAAATATGCGCGAAAAATTACGTCGCTTGTCGGCTTATATGAATCACAAACCGTACAAGGAACTGCCCATCAATATCAATACTCGCACCAAGAGCTATGCCATTTCAGTAGTAGCCTTTGTATTATTTGTAGTGCCATTGTGGGGTGCTTTTACGTTCATCGATCTCGATACAGCAACAGCTCTCAAACTTATAATCGCTCTCCTTGTCGCAGCATACTTTGTAACTGCCGTTATGGTTGATAAGTGGCACGTTGACATCGAAAAAATAACAAAACCTTTCAAGACCAAGAAAAAATAACGCTTGGATCACCAACTATACTGTCTCGGCATTTTATTACGACTAAACAAACTGCTGAAAAAAAGGTACAGTTAACAGATGTCGGTTGATCAAGATTCATCAATACGCGACCAGGTTGCGTTTTACCAATATTCGGCTGATGCTCTGTGCGATGTACGCTCTGCCTCGGCACCGATATTATTTGCTCACATCGTAAGCAGTCCGGACTACCACTCGAGCGCGCTAACAAGCTGGCTTGGTGCACTACATGTTACAGACAAGATAGACGGGCTACTTGCCCAAAAGCGTCGCACACTGCTGGCTGCGGTCCCTGAGCATCAACTTCCTGAGCTACTCGACGGGGATCTAATGACAGCTATCAGCGAAGGGGGTCGCAAGGACGATCTTGCAGACAAGAGGCTTACACATGCAATATTTGGCTCGCTCGCCGTCCGTGAAATACTCAATAGCAATAGAGCCTACGGATCTATAATTGGCGTATGTGACGCAGTCATGTTCGCTCGTGATGCCTACGTTGGCAAAAAACGAGATCAAGCCAAAAGTAATGGCACAAATGCCGATGCGCGAAAACTAGGTAAATACAAACAGCTGCTGCTCGTCGCATCGAGCGTAATAGCTGTATCACCCTCAGCAGCCCCAACGAGGGGTCAGGAAAAGTGGACAGTTGGTCGTACTATTGTGGCCGCAGGCATGGTTGGAGGAGCTATCATGTCGGTAATTAGTGGAATTGATCAGGTTAGAAGCCTGCGAGAACAATCACTCAACTAAACTGTCGTCTTTGCATATAGCTTAGTAATGATGCTCGTTCGAATTCGTTGAATAATCCACGAGATTCAACTACAGTCTGCTGGCTAATGCTGGCTTGCTTTTCAGCCGGCTGTACTTGCCGAGAGTACGACACTTCTGCTGGTTTCGTTTGCTGTTTTGGCGTATGTGAAACCGCTGTTTGGCGCTGGCCGGTGGGTCTATTGATAGTTCGTCGAGTCGAGAACGATGGAGATATGTCGAAATTCGATAACACTACTCTGACTTTTGGTGTTTCTGAAATGTAAGGTAACGAAAGTGATTCTTGCTGGGTTTCATATGCAGTAGGCGTAGCTTGTTGGTTCGTCACAAAGAAGCTTGGCTC
>CAYJDY010000022.1:13744-15488 GCA_964369045.1 uncultured Candidatus Saccharibacteria bacterium | reverse complement strand
AATGGCACTATCAAACCAACCCTACAAAGGTGCGCGCGATTTCTACCCAGAAGATAAGCGCGTCCAGAAATATATGTTCAATACCCTCCGGCGCGTCGTGGAACGCTTCGGCTACGAAGAGTACGATGCCCCAATACTAGAAAGCATCGAGCTATACAAAGCCAAGTCTGGTGAAGAAATAGTTAATGAGCAGACATACTCGTTCACCGACCGAGGCGGTCGTGAAGTTGTGATACGTCCGGAAATGACACCAACCGTCAGCCGTATGGTTGCGGCTCGTCGGCAAGAGCTGGGCTATCCACTACGCTGGTACAGTATCCCTAATCTGTGGCGCTATGAGCGCCCACAGAAGGGCAGGCTACGAGAGCACTGGCAACTTAATGTAGACGTGTTCGGCATCAAAGACATTTCGGCCGAGCACGAGCTGATACTGCTAACGGACGCTATCATGCGCGAATTCGGGGCGACCCGCGATATGTATGTCATCAAGATCAACAGCCGAAAGCTCATGGATTACATCATGAGCGATTATCTAGGTCTAGATGCCGTGCAGTCACACACTCTGTCGAAGCTGATCGATCGCATGCATAAGATGGAGCGGTCTACTTTCGTTGCCAGTACCGACGCACTACTGCGCCCGACCCAACGCGACGCAGGAGTCAGTCAAAAACTCATCGAAATACTAGCAGTCAAGACGCTCGACGACCTGCCTGAGCAAGTTCGCAGTTCGGACGCGACCAAAAATATATCGTCATTGCTCCAGCTGTTGGCTGACAACGGAGTTACAAATGTAGCCTTCGATATCAGCATCATGCGTGGATTCGACTATTACACAGACATCGTGTTCGAAATGGAAGACACTGATCCCGAAAATAACCGCGCCATGATGGGTGGTGGACGCTACGACGGGCTCGTTGGGTTATTCGGCGTAGAACCAGTACCGACGGTTGGATTCGGCTGGGGTGACGTGACACTGCTCAACTTTTTGACATCACATAATCTAATGCGCGAGCCAATTTCGGAAACCGAGGTATACGCGGTGCTTATTGGTGATGTCTATGAACCGGCACAAAAATTGCTATCTAATTTGCGTAAAGAAGGCGTGACCGTAGCCGTAGACAATACCGGCCGAAAGCTAGCAGCGCAGATTAAAAACGCAACCAAGAAGAACATCCCCTACGCGCTCTTTATAGGCGAGAAAGAGCTCGAAGAAGGCCAGTTCAACCTTAAGGATTTGCGTACTGGAACCGAAGAGACACATAGTGCAGAACGAATAATCAGCGCTGTACTAGATTCGCGAAAGAGCGCGATCGACGATTTAACTTCGTAAAGATCTCGCAAAGGGAGCAACTTTCTTGTATACTACTTCTCTATGCAAATAAAACTCACTCACAATACCGACACCAACGTAACCCTTAGCATTGTTGCTGACGCCGAAACACTGGCAAAGATCAAAGAAAGCACACTGCGCAAATTTAATACCAGCAGCCTAAAAGTTGCCGGGTTCCGAGCCGGTAAAGCGCCACTAGAGATGGTCGAAAAGAATGTTGACCCTCAAGCACTACAATCAGAATTCATCGATACGGTTCTGAACCACTACTACGTGCAGGCTATGACCAAAGAAAACCTGCGTGTTGTTGGTCAGCCAACCGTAAACCTAAAGAAGTTTGTACCATTCTCTACATTCGAATTCGACGTAACTGTAGATGTTTTGGGTGATGTAACATTGCCTGACTACACCAAG
>CAYJDY010000022.1:7501-13644 GCA_964369045.1 uncultured Candidatus Saccharibacteria bacterium | reverse complement strand
TACGGTGTAGCTGCGCTTCAAGGCAAGAAAGTAACCTTTACGATCACTGCTAAGAACATCCAGGAGCTCGTACTGCCTAAGGCTGATGATGAGTTTGCATCCAAGGCTGGTCCATTCACTACCCTCAAAGACCTAAAAACAGACATCAAGCGACAGCTAGAGATCGAAAAGCAAAACGAACTTGACCGAACATACGAGACGGAACTTCTACGAGAAATTGCCAAGAAAGCAAAAGTATCGATACCTGAAAGTGTTGTTGACGATCAAGTACAGCGAGCCGAACAAGACGAACGACAAAATCTTACATACCGTGGCCAGACATGGCAGGAACACCTCGAAGCAGAAGGCGTAACTGAAGAAGAACACCGCAAACGAAATCGACCCGATGCCGAAGAACAAGTAAAGATTGGCATCATCCTTGGTGCGATTGGCGACAAAGAAAAGATCGAGGTCACTCCAGAAGAACTCGAGATTAGGATGCAATTACTAAAAGGCCAGTACACCGACCCTGCTATGCATGCGGAGCTCGATAAGCCAGAAGGCCGCCAAGATATTGCTGCCCGACTTCGAAGCGAAAAGATTATCGCCAAGCTCACAGGCTACGCTACAAAATAGCCCCGGGCCGTAGTAATATTATTAGCACTCGTGCTTGACGAGTGCTAATTCGAACATTACAATAGTTAGTATGAATAAGATATCTAACTCTACACTCATACCAACCGTTATTGAATCAGACGGACGCGTAGAACGCGCATATGATATATATAGTCGGTTACTCAAGGAACGTATCATCTTTCTTGGTGACGCTGTAAACGAACATACCGCCAACTCTGTTGTAGCTCAACTCTTGTTCCTGCACTCAGAAGACCCAAAAAAGGACATTAACTTCTACATAAACAGTCCTGGCGGAAGCGTTTATGATGCTTTGGCAATCTACGATACTATGCAGTTCGTCTCTAACGACATCCAAACAGTTGGTATCGGCATTCAGGCCTCAGCTGCAGCTTTCTTACTGAGTTCTGGAACCAAGGGCAAGCGTGTTATCCTGCCACACTCTACCGTGATGGTGCACCAACCTAGCAGTGGCACACGTGGTAAAGTTACCGACCAAGAAATCGACCTACGCGAGAGCCTACGTGTCAAAAAACTACTCGAAGAAATAATGGCCAAAAACACTGGCCAAAAGGTCACCAAAATCCACGAAGACATGGAGCGCGACAAATGGCTGAACGCCAAAGAGGCAGTCGACTACGGTATCGTCGATAAAATCATCACCAGTCTTAAATAAACACTTGCATCAATCGTCATAGTTCTATATTCTATATACAAGAAGTAGAGTAAGTCGGGCACTGCTGTGGTATCAAAATAATACTTTTCACCAGTCTCTCGTCCTTAGATAATCTTCGCGCGAAATCAACAAAAACAGATACAAAAGTCGGTATCTAGCAAAATTAATTAAGCGGAGTACTAATAGCGTATGGCAAAATCTACACCCGTGTCTAAAGACAATAAGCGTGTTTATTATACAAAAACGAACGACATCCTGGATCTTCCAAACTTGGTTGATCACCAGAATAAATCATGGAAATGGTTAGTTGAGGAAGGACTTGGTGAACTACTCGCAGAAGTTAGTCCAATCGACGACTACACCGGCACCAAATTATCATTAGCGTTCAAAGATTATCGTTTCGAAGATCCAAAGATCTCGGAAGTTGAAGCTCGAGAGAACAACGTCAGCTACGACGCCCCTCTAAAAGCAACCGTAGAACTTACCAACAAAGTTACCGGCGAAGTTAAAGAACAAGAAATCTATCTTGGTGACTACCCATGGATGACCAGCCGTGGTACATTCGTCATCAACGGTGCAGAACGTGTTGTTGTAAGCCAACTTATCCGTTCAGCTGGTGTATTCTTCACCGCAGATAACAGTGGTGCTGTACGTAAGTACGGTGCAAAAGTTATCCCAGGTCGTGGTGCATGGTTGGAGTTCGAGACTGCAAGCAATGGTGCTTTGTATGTAAAGATCGACCGCAAACGAAAAATTGCTGTTACCACACTGCTCCGCGCACTCGGTATGAGTGAAGCCCAGATCAAAGAATCTTTCGCCCATGTTGACACTGGTAAGATCAACTACATCCAGGCAACACTCGACAAAGACCCAAGCCGTGGCACAAACGATGCTCTCATCGAAGTGTACCGACGTCTCCGACCAGGTGACCTCGCAACTGTAGATAACGCACGTTCACTACTCGAGAACATGTTCTACAACTTCAAACGATTCGACTTTTCGCGCGTCGGCCGTTACAAAATAAACAAACGACTTAATATAGATATCCCTAACACTACCGAAAACCGTGTAATGCGACTAGAGGATCTCAAAGCTATCATCGCCGAGATCATCCGTCTTACAAACACTGGTGAGCCAGCTGACGACATCGATAGCCTTGCTAACCGACGCGTTAAACTCGTTGGCGAACTGGTACAACGTCAGTTCCGTATCGGTCTGCTTCGCATGGAGCGAAATACTAAAGACCGTATGAGTATGAGCGAGATCGAAACAGTAACTCCTGCCCAGCTTATTAATGCACGTCCAATCGTTGCTGCTGTTCGTGAGTTCTTTGCCAGCTCACAGCTTAGTCAGTTCATGGACCAGATCAACCCACTCAGCGAGCTCGCTCACAAGCGACGCCTAAGCTCAATGGGTCCTGGTGGACTTTCGCGCGAACGCGCCGGATTTGAAGTTCGTGATGCACACGCAACTCACTACGGCCGTATCTGTGCTGTAGAAACACCTGAAGGTGCCAACATTGGTTTGGTACTTAACCTCGCTAGCTACGCTCGTATCAACGACTACGGCTTTATCGAGACTCCATACCTAAAGGTTATCAACGCACTTCCAGCAGCAAAAGCAGCTGGTCATGTCGCCAGCTACAACCTTGAGGACGAAAACGGTAAAGTTATCGTCAAGAAAGAATCAAAAATCACCGAAGCTGATGCCAAGAAACTTGCTGCAATCAAAACACGCGCAACCTGGCCTGTAAAAGCATATGTCACTAATACTATTGAGTATCTAGACGCTGCAGCTGAAGACCACGCCGTAATCGCCAGCGCCGGTGAAGAAGTTGACGACAAAGGTTTCTTCGTTCGTGAACGTGTCAGTGCTCGTAACCGACTGATGGCCGGTGAGGTTGATAGTGATGATATTACTCATATGGATGCATCAAAGCGTCAGATCATTGGATCGAGTGCCGCACTTATCCCATTCATCGAAAAGAACTATGTATACCGCTCACTAATGGGTAGTAACCAGCAACGTCAAGCCGTACCACTTATCAGTCCTGCTTCTCCAATTGTTGGAACAGGTATGGAAGGTGCAGCTGCACGTAACTCTGGTCAGATCGTACTCGCAGAAGCAGATGGTGAAGTAACAAAAGCCAGCGCAGATGCAGTCGTTGTGAAGTACAAAGAAGGTAGCAAGACATACGAACCACTACACTTTATTCGTTCTAACGAAGGTACAAGCATCAACCAAAAAGTTGTCGTTAACTCTGGCGACAAAGTAAAGACAGGTGACGTACTTATCGAAGGTATGTCAGTTGCCGATGGCGAACTAGCACTCGGTAAAGACCTCCTTGCGGCATTCATGCCTTGGAATGGCTACAACTTCGAAGATGCCATCATCCTCAGTCGTCGACTTGTAGAAGACGACACCCTAACCAGCGTCCACATCGTTGACTTCATGACTGAAGTCCGTGAGACAAAGCTGGGCCCTGAAATTGTTACCCAAGATATTCCTAACGTTTCAGAAGAAGCACTTCGTCACCTCGATGAAGATGGAATTGTACGTATCGGTGCAGAAGTACACCCAGGTGACATTTTGGTTGGTAAGATTACACCTAAGGGTGAACAAGAGCTCAGCAGTGAAGAGCGACTACTCCGCGCTATCTTCGGTGAAAAGGCCAAAGAAGTACGCGATACATCACAGCGCATGAGCAATGGTAAACACGGTAAAGTTGTTGGCGTTAAGGTATTCAGCCGTGAAAACGGACATGAGCTCAAAGCCGGCGTTATCATGCAAATCCAGATCTTTGTCGCACAAATGCGAAAGATCAGTGTTGGAGATAAACTTGGTGGACGTCACGGTAACAAGGGTGTTATCGCCCGAATCTTGCCTGTAGAAGACATGCCATTTACAGCCGACGGTACTCCTGTCGACATCGTACTAAACCCACTGGGTGTGCCAAGTCGTATGAACATTGGACAGTTATTCGAAACTCACTTCGGTATGGCGGCACGTGCCCTTGGCATCAAGGTTGCAACGCCATCATTCGACGGTGTCTCTACTGAAAAAATCCAGTCACTTCTTAAAGAGGCCGGCCTCCCAGAAGACGGTAAGCAACAGCTTTATGACGGACGTACCGGTGAAGCCTTCAAAGAGCGAACTACTGTTGGTAGCATGTACATCATCAAGCTCAATCACATGATTGCAGACAAGATCCATGCTCGATCTACTGGTCCATACACCATGGTTACGCAACAGCCACTTGGTGGTAAAGCGCAAAATGGTGGTCAGCGATTCGGAGAGATGGAAGTTTGGGCACTCGAAGCTTATGGTGCAAGCAACACCCTACAGGAAATGCTCACCATCAAGTCTGATGATGTCTACGGACGATCAAAAGCTTACGAATCAATCATCAAGGGAACTGAAATTGTTGGTCCAAAGGTTCCAGAAAGCTTTAACGTGCTTGTCAAAGAGTTGCAGGGTCTCAGCCTCAAGGTTGACCTGATTAACTCAGATAACGACGTTATCGATGCAGAATCAATCTTGGCACAAAACGTCAAAGATGAGGCAAATCACTTGCCAACTGTCGATGTTCCAGCACCCGAAGCATCAGATGTTGATGTCACTACCGATGCAATTACATCAGACGAATACAGTATCCTCGAACTCGACGACAGCGTGTCTGATGACTCAGCCGTAACAGTCCTTTCTGACGACGATGACGATACTCAAACTGCAGTACTTGCAGATAACCAAGACGAAGAGGAGGAGAAATAATATGCGACGATATAGTAGCGGAACAAACATTGCCGACTTCGACGCGGTTCGACTAGCAGTTGCCAGCCCAGATGACATTCTCGAATGGTCACACGGCGAAGTAACCAAGCCAGAAACCATCAACTACCGAACACAAAAACCAGAGCGCGACGGTCTTTTCTGCGAGCGAATTTTCGGCCCAGTAAAAGATATTAGCCCACATGATGCTAAGTTCAAGGGAGTTCGCTCTCGTGAAGCAGCAGTCGACAAAAACGGCGAAGTCGTTACAAAATCTATCGTTCGTCGTGAACGCATGGCTCACATCAGCCTCGCCAGCCCTGTCGCTCACATCTGGTTCCTTCGCGGAACACCAAGTGCTATGGGACTCGTGCTCGGCCTTACCGTAAAGAGCCTAGAACGAGTTGCTTACTTTGCTAACTACATCATCAAGTCTGTTGACGTAGAAAAGCGCGATCAACTACTCGCTGATCGTGAAGCAGAATACAACGCCGGTAAAGAAGCTATCCGACTTCGTTACGAAGTAGAAGCGAAAGCCGAAGACGCTAACGTCAAGGCACTTGCTGAACTTCAGACTAAAGAACTGGAAGAACTAGCCATCGATTACGAAGCAATTAAAACTCAGCTTACTTCACTCGCTAAACTCTCACTGATCAGTGAAAACGACTTCCGAAGTCTTCCTACAGAATTCCGAAGCCTCATCACTGTCGGTATGGGTGGAACAGCCCTAAAAGAACTGCTTGATGAAGTTGACCTGACTGAACTCATCGACGAACTCAGCAAAGAAGCTGATGAAGCCAAGGGTATGCGCAAGAAGAAGCTGATGAAGCGACTACGACTGCTCGAGAGCATGCACCGTGCTGGAATTACTCCAGGGTCACTTTGTGTCAGTGTTCTTCCAGTTATTCCTCCAGATCTACGTCCAATGGTTCAACTTACTGGTGGACGATTTGCGACAAGCGACCTTAACGACCTTTACCGACGTGTTATCAACCGTAACAATCGATTGAAGAAACTTATCGACCTTAACGCTCCAGAAGTTATTCGCCGAAACGAACAACGAATGCTACAGGAAGCTGTTGATGCA
>CAYJDY010000022.1:4074-7401 GCA_964369045.1 uncultured Candidatus Saccharibacteria bacterium | reverse complement strand
TGGGATGCTCTCGACCAAGTCATCAAGGGCAAGTACGTACTTCTAAACCGTGCACCAAGTCTTCACCGACTTAGTATCCAGGCTTTCCAGCCAGTACTTATCGAAGGTAAGGCTATCCAGCTTCACCCACTCGTATGTAAAGGTTTCAACGCTGACTTCGATGGTGACCAGATGGCCGTACACCTTCCATTGTCAGACGCTGCTCAAGACGAAGCCAAGAATATCATGGCTGCAAACATGAACTTGCTGAAGCCTGCTGACGGTTCACCAATCCTTCATATCGAACAAGATATCGTGCTTGGTTGTTACTACCTAACCTACGAACGTCCTGGTACTACCAAAGAAGTTCGAAGCTTCATGGGTGTCGAAGAAGCACTTATGGCCTTCGACGGCGGTTCACTAGAACTTCAAGGTCCTATCCGAATCCCATTCCGTGGCGAAACCCACGAGACAACCCTGGGTCGCGTTCTATTTAACGAAATCTTCCCAGAAGACTTCCCATTCCAGAACAGCGCCATGACCAAGAAGAAAATTACAGCAACTCTCGCCATGGCTTACGAAAAGTATGGCCAGGTCGTGACTGCTCAAATTGCCGATGATCTTAAAGATACTGGGTTCAAGTATGCAACTCGTTCAGGCCTTTCTATGGGTATGGACGACTTCCATGAGATCGCAGGATTGCAGAAGATGCTCGACAATGGTGAATCTCGATCAGTCGAAATTAGCGAACAATTCGACCAAGGTTTCATCACAAACGAAGAGCGTTACCGCCTTACTGTCGATAACTGGCAAGATGCTGTGTCTACTGTGCAAAACACTTTGAGCGACCAATTCGTAAAAGAAGACAGTTCAATGTCTATCGCTGTTGTATCTGGTGCCCGTGGTAACATCGGTCAGGTTATGACCGCCGTTGGTATGCTTGGTGTCACCACCGATGCTACTGGACGCGCAATCGAACTTCCGATTCGATCAAACTATAAGGGTGGACTAAACCCACTCGAATACTTCACCGCTACCCGTGGTGCTCGTAAAGGTATGATCGATACCGCTCTTAAGACTGCTGACTCTGGTTACCTTACACGTCGTCTTGTTGATGTCAGCCAAGACGTCTTCACTATTGACGAAGACAACGAAGATCCTGGCTTCTCAATCTACCGAAGCGACGCGGAAGAGATCGGTGTGAACTACGCCAGTCGAATCCGTGGACGATTTGCTGCTGCCACAGTCGGCAAGCACGTCAAGAAAGGTGCCCTCATTACTCCTGAGATCGCTGATGCGATCGAAGCCGACGAATCAATTGATGGCGTCAAGATCATGAGTGCCCTTAGTAGCACTAACGTACGTGGCGTAAGCTGCAAGTCATATGGACTCGACCCAGCAACTGGTAAGCTCGTCATGAATCATCACCCAATCGGTGTGATCGCTGCACAGAGTATTGGTGAGCCTGGTACTCAGCTAACCCTAAAGACCTTCCACTCCGGTGGTGTCGCAGGTGAAGATATTACCACTGGTCTTCCTCGTGTCGAAGAGTTGTTCGAAGTACGAACACCGAAGGGTCAAGCCTTCCTCGCCGACATTAACGGTGTTGTTAACACCTGGGAAGAGTCAGACCACTACGTCGTACAGCTTACAGCTGACGAAGGTAGTAAAGTTGAGCTCGCCCTAAAGGGACGTAACCCACAGATCGCCAGCGGCAGTGATGTTGCTATCGGTGATGTTGTTGCATCCGGTGATGAAGGTGCAAACCCTCTCATCGCTCCTATTGCCGGTAAGGCAGAGGTTAGCAAAAAAGCTATCATCATCACGCCTGCTAAACAAAGCGTTGTTAAGTACGAAATCCCAGGCTACAAGCAAGTTGTCGTTAAAGACGGTGACAAAGTTGTAGCAGGTCAGAGACTTACAAATGGTTCAATCAACCTACACGAGCTCATCGAGCTCCAGGGTGTTGAGTCAACTCAGCGATACATCATGAACGAAATCTTGCGAATCTTCGCATCACAAGGTCAAGATATTGCTAGTAAGCACCTCGAGATCATCGTTCGACAGATGTTCAGCCGTGTCCAAATCGAAGATGCTGGCGACAGCGAATTCGTAACAGGCGACATCGTCAGCAAGCTTGCTGTCGTCGAAGCTAACGAAGCACTCGTTGCCGACAAGAAGCACCCTGCTAAGTACAACCAGCTACTCCTTGGAATCACCAAAGCATCACTGTCTACAGACTCATTCCTGAGTGCTGCCAGCTTCCAAGACACTACTCGCGTACTTATTGCAGCTGCAACAAGTGGAAAAGTTGACCACCTATACGGTCTAAAAGAGAATGTTATCCTCGGACGCCGAATTCCAGTTGGAACCGGTTACATGGATGACGAAGAGATGATGGACGGTGACGAGGAAGTCGAAGCGTAAGAGCTTCGCCTTGCCACCAAGTCCCAGATCTGTTAAAATAGTTTTAGAGTTTCATTTTAGTAACATAACGGAAGCCGAGTCGGTGAGATAGGGAGTGCTAGTCCCATTCGTCTCATCATGACGGTAGCATCCAATAAGGAATTAACCCTTTGCCAACAATCAATCAACTAGTTCGAAAACCGCGCGTTAAGGTGACCAGCAAAACCAAGTCACCGAGCTTGCAACGCGTCGTAAATAACCTCAAAACACGCAACTACGAAAAGCCAGCACCTTTTAAGCGTGGGGTATGCGTAAAAGTAACAACCAAGACACCAAAAAAACCTAACTCAGCTCTACGTAAAGTAGCTCGTGTTCGTCTTTCAAACGGTCACGAAGTATGGGCCTACATCGGTGGCGAAGGTCATAACCTACAAGAGCATGCCGTAGTACTCGTACGCGGTGGTCGCGTAAAGGACCTTCCGGGTGTTCGTTATCACCTCGTTCGTGGTTCATTCGACCTTCAAGGTGTTGCTAACCGCAAGCGCGGACGTTCAAAGTATGGCGCAAAAAAGGATAGTAAATAATCATGCCACGAAAAAAGACTAAAGCCCTCATCCGAGATATCCAACCTGACCGCGTATACGAAAGCGTCATGGTACAAAAAGTCATCAACCGCGTTATGCAAGATGGCAAAAAACAGACTGCAGAAAAACTTGTCTATGACGGTATGGAAAAAGCTGCAAAGAAGTTGAAGGTAGAAAACCCTCTCGACGTATTTGATCAAGCTTTCAAGAACATCCAACCTCATGTCGAGACTCGTTCACGACGTGTTGGTGGTGCAAACTACCAGATTCCTTTTGAAGTTAAAGGTCAACGCCAGAACCACCTCACTATCATGTGGTTTGTTGCCGCTGCTCGTGCCCGCAAAGGTATCGGCATGGG
>CAYJDY010000022.1:0-3974 GCA_964369045.1 uncultured Candidatus Saccharibacteria bacterium | reverse complement strand
CAAATGGCAGACGAGATCTTTGGACAGAACTCAATTATCACACCCGATACAACGGATTAGATTTTACATTGATCGAAACATAATTAAGAACAAAAGGTAACAATATGGCAGCAAAGAAATATCCACTCAACAAGATTCGTAACATCGGTATTATCGCACACATCGATGCCGGTAAAACTACCACTACAGAAGGTATCCTCTTCCGTACAGGACTCAAGCACAAAATTGGTGCTGTTCATGACGGCGAGACAACCACTGACTGGATGGCTCAAGAACGCGAACGTGGTATTACCATCGTTTCTGCTGCTGTTTCTTGCTACTGGAAAGACCACCAGATTAACATCATTGATACTCCAGGACACATCGACTTTACCGTAGAAGTAGAGCGAAGTCTCCGAGTACTCGATGGTGCTGTTGTGGTATTCGACGGTAAGATGGGTGTCGAAAGCCAATCAGAAACTGTATGGCGCCAAGCAGACAAGTACAAAGTTCCTCGTATTTGTTTCATCAACAAAATCAACCAAACTGGTGGCGACTTCTACAAGTCACTCGATACTATCCATGCTCGACTCAACAAGCGTGCCTTCCCAATCCACCTTCCTATTGGTTTCGAAAAAGACATCAATGGTATCGTTGACCTCGTAAGTATGAAGGCTTACACCTACAAAGACTTCACTGACAAAGCTCTTGTCGAGGGTGAAATTCCTGAAGACATGATGGATAAGGTCAAGCGAGCTCGAAGCCTACTGATCGAAAATGCAGTGGCCGAAGACGAAACTATCCTAGAGAAATACTTCGATGTTGGCGAAGACGGCCTCAGCGAGGATGAAATCAAATCTGCAGTCCGTTCAGCAATCCTATCAGGCAACTTCTTTGCCGTTACTGGTGGTGATGGCCGTGGTGTGATCGTAGAAAAAGTACTCGACCTCGTTATTGATCTTCTTCCAAGCCCAATCGAACGTGGTTCTACCTGGGGAACAAACCCTAAGACTGGTGATGAAATCGAACGCAAACCATCCGCCTCTGAGCCTATGTCAGGCTTAGCATTCAAAATCGCTACCGATCCATTCGTTGGTAAGCTTGCTTACTTCCGTGTATACTCCGGTACGCTTAAATCGGGATCATATATTCTCAACAGCTCAACTGGCGAAAAAGAACGTGTTGGTCGTGTCGTCCGTATGCAAGCTGACAAGCGTGAAGATGTCGAAGAAGTAGAAGCAGGCGATATTGCCGCTATCGTTGGACTAAAGGGCACTACAACAGGTCAAACCCTCTGTGACCCTGCAAGCCCGATCGTTCTCGAAAGTATTACTTTCCCAGAACCTCCTGTCAGCATTGCAATCGAACCAAAGACAAAAGCCGATCAAGAAAAAATGGGAATTGCCCTACAACGTTTAGCCGAAGAAGACCCAACCTTCCGAGTAAAGGTAGACCACGAGACTGGTCAGACCATTATTAGTGGTATGGGTGAGCTTCACCTCGAGATTCTTGTAGATCGAATGAAGCGCGAATTTAACGTCGAAGCAAACATTGGTCAGCCACAGGTTGCATACCGTGAAACAATCCGTAAGGATGCCGTCGAAATCGAAGGTAAGTTTGTGAAACAATCTGGTGGACGCGGACAATACGGACACGTATGGTTGCGTTTGTCTCAGAACGAGGCAGGCAAGGGCTTCGAGTTTATTAACTCAATCAAGGGTGGTGCTGTTCCTTCTGAGTACATCAAACCTGTGTCCGAAGGTATTAAAGAAGCTATGAGCAATGGTGTTCTTGCTGGCTATCCAGTTGTAGACATCAAAGCAGAGCTATACGACGGAAGTTACCACGATGTTGACTCTAACGAAATGGCCTTCAAAATTGCTGGATCTATGGCACTCCAAGCTGGTGTAAAAGCCGCAAGTCCTGTGCTCATGGAACCTGTTATGAAAGTTGTTGTCGTAACTCCGGAAGAATTCATGGGTGATGTTATTGGCGACCTAAACAGTAAGCGTGGCCGAATCGAATCTATGGAAGACCTCAGTACCGGCATCAAAGAAATTACATCTTTCGTTCCACTTGGTGAAATGTTTGGCTACACTACGACCCTTCGATCATCGACTCAGGGACGAGCAAGCTCAAGCATGGAGCTCGATCACTATGCCGACGTACCAAACCATGTTGCCGAAGCGATCATCGCTAAAAACGCAAAGTAGACATGCCCGAAAGACCCCCGTACTGCGAGCTCAAGACTGGAGCCTCTGGAAGAATTGATGTTGGCGGTGATATGCTGCACCCATGTCCTATGTACTGCGCTGGAACGCAAGAAACCATAATAGAAGCACCGCTATTCGGTAAGCTCGGCGGTCCAGTCATTCCAAAAGTTGCAGCTGAATGCATAGAAGTAAGAGAACCAGTCGTTCAATACGTTGAAACAGCGAGGCTCTACGCAAACGTCATAAAAGAACTGCGACGTTCTGGCTCACTCTAGCCAAAATCACGCGTCGGGTTTATGCTGAATACATGAGTCCAGACAAAGAGCCCAGTGCTCCCAACTACCAAGAAGCAAGTTTTATGAGGCACATGGGAGACATTGCGCTTCGCCCTCTTCGTGCCGTCAGTAATTTCATGTCCGAACTCAGTACCGGGCTCGGCATGCCCGAGGGGCCCAAGCCACCCGACAATCATTCCGACACACAAGACCTATAACTCTTTACAAACTACGGTTAATCAGATAGAATTGTTTGGTAATTCGTGTGAGTGTTACAACTCATGCTAATAAAATTTAAGTATAATAAATAGGAGTCACTTATATGGCAGATAACTTCGACCGAAGCAAACCTCATGTAAACGTTGGTACTATGGGCCACGTTGACCATGGAAAAACAACTCTAACAGCAGCTATCACTGCAGTACTTGCGAAGAAACTTCCAAGCGCAGTTAACAAGCAGGTCGCTTATGACCAAATTGATAACGCTCCAGAAGAGCGCGCACGTGGTATTACCATTGCAACCTCTCACCAAGAGTACGAAAGCGAAAAGCGACACTACGCTCACGTTGATATGCCAGGACACGCTGACTATGTTAAGAACATGATCACCGGTGCTGCACAGATCGATGGTGCTATCCTCGTTGTTGGTGCAAATGATGGACCACTACCACAGACTCGTGAGCACGTATTGCTCGCACGTCAGGTTGGTGTACCAAGCATCCTCGTATTCATGAACAAAATGGACCTCGCTGATCCAGAGCTCGTAGAGCTCGTAGAGATGGACATCCGTGAACTACTCGCAAAGAATGGTTACGACGAAGATGCTCCTATCATCAAAGGTTCTGCTACAAAAGCTCTCGAAGGCTCAGCAGCAGACGAAGACGCGATCATGGAACTCGTTGCAGCTATGGATAGCTTCATCCCAGAACCAAAGCGCGAACTCGACAAGCCATTCCTAATGCCAATCGAAGACGTATTCAGCATCAAGGGTCGTGGTACCGTTGCAACTGGTCGTATCGAACAAGGTATTGTTAAGGTTGGTGAAGAAGTAGAAATCGTTGGTATCCGAGATACTAAGAAATCTACTGTAACTGGTGTCGAAATGTTCAAGAAAAACCTTGACCAAGGTCAAGCTGGTGATAACGTCGGTATTCTTCTTCGAGGAATCGAGCGTGATGACATCGAGCGCGGTCAGGTTCTTGCCAAGACTGGAACAGTTACTCCTCACACAGAATTTGACGCTGAAGTATATATCCTTACCAAGGAAGAGGGTGGTCGACACACTCCATTCTTTAAGGGATACAAGCCACAATTCTACTTCCGTACTACGGACGTAACAGGTGAAGTTGAACTTCCAGCCGACAAAGAAATGGTTATGCCTGGTGATACAATCACCTTCAAGGTAAAACTACTTGCTCCTATTGCTATGGAACAAGGTCTTCGCTTCGCTATCCGCGAAGGTGGACGAACTGTTGGTGCTGGTGTTGTTACTAAGATCAACAAGTAA
>CAYJDY010000021.1:0-16203 GCA_964369045.1 uncultured Candidatus Saccharibacteria bacterium | reverse complement strand
CCATGGAAATCCCGCCACCGGCCAGGCCCATATCCATGACGGAGATCCCCGGAGGGCTGGTAAAGCTGGAAATAGGCGACGACCTGCTGGAACTCTGGCCACGAGAGCAGCGGATTCTAGGCAAGATGCTGACAGGAGCCGCAACGCAATACGCGGCCATCCAGGCAAACTACGAGGCCGGGACCATGGCGGTAGAGCTACTCGGGCGCATCAAGAAGCTGGAGCGGGAACTGGCGGGCTTCAAGGCGAAGCCGGACGATCAGCCACAATTGGACTTGAGATCATGAAAACATCTACACGCAACCCCCGTTTCGCGCAAACGCGCAACCCCCTTGTCACATGAAAACCCAGCATCCATGCGGGTTCGCGGCCAAAACTGACAACCCCCTTGCGGGTTAAGTAGCAACCCCCCCTTGCTAGTTGCGGGCGAAGCCTCGGTTTCAAACCGAACCTTTCCCAAACCCCCGGTAGGGTTAGACCAACACCCCCCGAATAAGCACACTCCCGTTCCATGACAGCAAAGAAAGCCCCAAACCCCGTCAAAAAGGCCCCGAGAGGGGCTTTAGTCGCTACAAAGAAGCAAACTGACTGGGATGCCATTGAGGCAGATCACAACACCGGGAAGTACACGGACGGCCAACTTGCCACCCTGCATTCACTATCCAGAGAAGCTATCTGTAGGAAGAGAAAGCGCGACCAAACCAACGACCCAAGGCGATGGCAGAAAGACCTGACGGACCAAGTAAGACAGGCCACAAATGCCCTTTTGCTGCGCGATCAGGTCACAGAAGATCACAACAAGATCACAGGTGTGATCACCGCGGGTCACACTGCAACAGCAATCCTGACAGCAGCTGAGATTTCCAAACAAGTGATTGTTGGGCACCGTGCCGATATCTCCAAGGTGCGCGGCCTGACGATGATGATGGCCGAAGAACTGGGCCAAGTCTCCACCAATCAGGAGCAGCTGGAATCGTTCTTTGAATCCATCGTCGTGACCAAAGACATGAAGCCCGAGCAGGTAATGAACGCCCGGCGCGCGTACAACGAACTGGTGCGCCTGCCAAGCCGTATTGCATCAGCCAAGAACCTAGCTGAATCCCTGACCAAGCTGCAGACGTTGGAGCGCAGGGCATTTAGCCTGGATGAAATCGAAGATATTGACGAAAAAAGCAATGCTTCATTTGTAGAGGAAATGCTCAATGCCCGCCAGCGCGCAGCTAACCGCTAAAAAGCGCTTGGGAGCGCCTGGACAGGCCGACCGCGAGTTGATCGCGGATATCGCGGCCTTCTACGACGATCCATACGGGTTTGTTCTTTACACATTCCCATGGGGTAAGAAGGGCACGCCATTGGCGGACGAAACAGGCCCAGACTCATGGCAGATAGATGTCATGACCGAGATCCAGAAAGGGATTCGCGCCGGCCAAGATGCAGGAGAAACCACCCGGACGGCTTTGCAAATGGCCGTGGCCAGCGGACACGGTATCGGGAAAACCGCCTTTGTGGCCTGGATCATCCTATGGTTCATGAGCACGCGGGAATTTCCACAGGTAGTCGTCACAGCCAACACGGGCGCCCAACTTGGCACCAAGACATGGCGAGAACTATCCAAGTGGCACAAGATTTCCATCAACCGAGACTGGTTCCAGTGGACGGCAACTAAGTTTTTCCACGTGCTGCACCCTGAAACATGGTTTGCAGCCGCTATTCCATGGACTGAGCACAACAGTGAAGCATTCGCCGGAACCCACGAAAAGCATGTTTTGGTGATCTTTGACGAGGGCTCCGGCATCGCTGACAAGATATGGGAGGTTACAGAGGGTGCCATGACCACACCGGGCGCCATGTGGCTGGTGTTTGGCAACCCAACCCAGACAACCGGGCGATTCTCCCAGTGTTTTTCCAAGTTCAAACACCGCTGGGTAACCCGTCAAATTGACAGCCGGACCTGCAAAAAGGCAAATAGAGCCCAAATCCAAAAATGGGTGGACGACTACGGCGAAGACCATGATTTCGTCCGGGTTCGGGTTCGTGGCGTATTCCCAAGGGCAGGCAATCTGCAATTTATCGGGTTGGACATTGTTTCGGCAGCCATGGCGCGCAAAGCAGAGGGTTATCAGCAATTCGCCAAAGTCATGGGTGTTGACGTAGCCAGGCACGGGGATGACCAGTCCGTGACGACCAAGCGGCAGGCAAACATGATATGGCCACAGAAGAAATACCGTATCCCGGACCTGATGCAACTGGCCGACATTATTGCGGGCGAAATCCATGAATTTAAGCCCGACGCCGTGTTCATTGACGCTACAGGAATGGGCTGGGGTGTTATTGACCGCCTACGCCAAATGAACTTTGGGCGCCTGATATTCCCGGTGCAAGTGGGAGAGAAGGCGACCGACGAAACACGGTATGTCAACAAACGCTCTGAACTGTGGGGGCTCGGGAAAGAATGGCTGTCCGGTGGCGGATGCCTTCCCAATGACCCTGAACTGGAAACAGACTTCACGGCACCAGAGTACGGCTACGACGTCCGAATGCGCATCCAGATCGAAAGCAAGGACGACATGAAGAGCAGGGGCCTTTCAAGTCCGGATTGCGCTGATTCGGTCCTGCTGACCTTCGCCAGCCCAATTGCACCAACAACAAAGTACCCAACTGGCTCATGGCGCGACCGTTTGGGCATCAAATCAAAAACATCAGGATCGGCGCAAGCCGCTTAAATCATGGAAGCCATCAGCAAACCCTACGAAGACAAATCGCCATCCAAGGTAGCCGCTTTTGACGACCAGGCGCGCGAGAACTGGCATCGCTACCTGTACGGGAAAGACCGCGGGCACCTGGAATACATGGAGCAGGCGCGTAAATGCGAAGGCATGTATATGGGCGGCGGAGAGCAGTGGGACAGCGCTGACAAGGCCATTTTGGGCCTACAAAAGCGCCCGTTCTATGAGTTCAACGAGATCATGCCCAGCGTGAACTCAGCCTTGGGTTACCAGATCCAGAACCGGATGGACATCGCTTTCCGCCCCCGTGGCGGTGAATCGGACATGAACAAGGCGACGGTCATCAGCAAGGTAGTCAAGCAGGTATGTGACCAAGCCGGGCTCCACTGGCACGAAACGCAGGTCTACGGCGACGGATTGATACAGCAGCGCGGGTATTTTGATATCCGCATCAGCTTTGAGAAGAACATCAAGGGCGATATCGACGTGAAGACGTTGGACCCCATGGACGTGATCCCCGACCCGGACTCCAAGAGCTACGACCCGGATGATTGGGCTGATGTGACGGTAAGCCGGTGGCTGACTGCCGGAGAGATTGAAGGCCTGTACGGCAAGGATGCCCGAGAAAAGGCTGAAGCTGACAACGAATATGGCCCAGACCATGGCGAAGCCGACAACGAAACCGAGCGCAACAAGTTTGGCGGCAATACCATCGGTGGCCGTGGGCTCTATGACGCCTACAACTCGACAGACGACGGTTTCAAGCGCTGGAGGGTGATTGACCGCCAGCGGTTTGTCTACGAAATGACGCCATGCCTTGTGTTTCCAGACTCCGGCGACGTGAAGATGATTGCCGAAATGACCAAGGAGCAGGTAGCCCAGGCTACAGCGCAAGGTGCGGTGGCAGCCAAACGCATGAAGAAGCGCATTCGCTGGGTAGTATCCACCTACTGCGTGACGCTTTTTGACCGGTATAGCCCGTATGAGCACTACACCATCGTGCCGTATTTCTGCTATTTCCGAAGAGGCAAGACCCGCGGCATGGTTGACAACGCCATTGGCCCCCAGGAAGCATTGAACAAGGGCGTCTCCCAATTCGTTCACATCATCAACACCAGCGCCAACAGCGGCTGGACGGTGGAAGAGAACAGCCTGACCAACATGGACACGGATGAACTACAGACGATCGGCGCCATGACCGGATTGGTAGTGGAGTTCAAGAAGGGCTCAACCAAGCCCGAGAAGATTCAGCCGAATCAGGTGCCACAAGGCGTAGACCGCCTGATTGACCGCGCCACACAGGCCCTGAAAGACGTGACAGTGCCGGATTCCATGCGCGGCCTTCAGGGTAACGCGGTATCCGGTGTTGCCAAGCAGGCCGACCAGTTCGCCAGCCAGCAACAGCTTGCCGTGCCCCAAGACAACCTGGCCTACACCCGCCGACTGCTGGCCATACGCATTTTGAAGCTGGTGCAACGCTACTTTGACAGCTACCGGGTGTTCAAAATCACAGATACCGACCCCATGACCGGCAAGGAAGTGGAAAGCGTGCTGGAAATCAACAAGCTAGACCCGACGACCGGCATATACCTCAACGATCTGACCATTGGCACCTATGACGTGGTGATCAGTGAGCAGCCGATGCACGTGACATTCGAGAACAGCCAGTTCGAACAGGCCCTTTCCATGCGCAAAGAGGGCGTCAAGATCCCGGATGCCACCGTTATCCGTTACTCCAACCTTGCCGACAAGCACGAAATTTTGGCCAACATGCAGCCAGAGCCCGCTGACCCGACGCTGGAAGCCAAAGCCAAGCTACTGGAGGCACAGACCCGCAAGACAGATGCCGAAACCACATCCAAGTCTGTAGAAACGCAGTTCAGCGCCATTCAGACGGCCCAGGTGATCGCTCAGACCCCGGCCACCAGCGGTTTGGCTGACTCCCTACTGCGATCAGCCGGGTATGTCGATCACGACGCGGCGCCCATCGTTCCCGAGGCGCCAGCAGGCCTGCCAGCACTGGCGATGCCAGAGAACACCAACCCGCTAACACCAGCTAACCCGGGCGTTGGCCTGAATGCTGGCATCGAAACCCCCCAACCAGACGGATTACTCCCATGATCGACCCATTCAAAGAACTGGTGATTGACGCTATCTGTGGTGCAGGCTTTGCCAATCAAGAAATGGCTATGCGCTACGAACGGCAAGGTTTTGCCAACTTCAACGGCAACCAGTTGAAAACCGGCTGGATCTGGAACCGCGAATCACTGGGACAACTCTCAACGCCTGGCCTTCAGGAAATCTACCAATCCATCAAGGAGCGCCAGATGCTGATCCGGCAGGCCAGCGATGCGATTGCGAAGGCAGCCAGCACCCTATAACAACAAGAATTTCCAATTTCAACCCACCAAAAGGAAAAACCATGGCACTGCAAGAAGACAACGATGAAACCGGCGACGTGATCTCTGTGAACGGCGAACCTGCCGCTGTAATTGAAAAAACAGAAAAGGAAGACCGCGGCGACGACTTCAGCCCGGAAGAATCCGACAAACCAGCCATTGAGGCCAAACCAGAGCCAGAGCCGAGGAAAGAAGTCGTTCCCCAGCACATCCCCAAGGCCCGTTTTGACGAGGTTAACACCAAAAAGAACGAGTTGGCAGAGCAGCTGGCCGAGGCCCAGCGGCAAATCACCGAACTCAGAACGGCTACCAAGCCAGTTGTGCCGGCAGCCGAACAGAAACCTGCCTTTGATGAAGACGCCAAGGAACAGGAGTACATCGACGCTCTGATGGACGGCAATAACGACCTGGCCAAGTCCATCCGGCGCGAGATCAACGCCCATATGCGCAGCCAAGTGACTGAAGAGGTTACGCAAGCGGTCGAAACACGGTCAACCCAGCGCCAAGTGGCGACTTCTTTAGCCCAGGCATCAGCCCAAGCCGTGGCGGACTTCCCATATCTGGACACAGAAGATGGCGAAGAAGCACTGGAACTGATTGTGAGTTTGCGGGATTCTAAGATTGCCAAAGGCATGACTCCGGCCCAAGCATTGCGTGAAGCAGTAGAGAAAATCGCTCCCAAATTTGCACCGGTAGAAGGTGATACCCCCAGTAGGGAATTGACCGGGACTAAGGCTGCAACTGATACTCGCACTGCAAACGCACTGGCGCGTGGAGCTACAGACTCAACCCTGCAGCCACCGAGCGCACAGGTAGGCGTAGGCAACCGGGCAACAAATGGCCGTGTCAATGTGTCTGATATGTCGGAAGACCAGTTTGAGAACCTCTCTGCTGCCGACAAGAAGAGACTACGCGGCGATATGTAGCCCAAAGGATTCACCCACCTAAACGGGTGTATTCGTCCCCATGGCAGGACGTTAAATAGCCTGGCGACTTGACCGCCCCACCAGTCATGTTTTCCGCAATTGGCAGCGTATGCCGCAGTGAAGTGCAAGTACGTAACCCAATTTAGGAGAATTCAAATGGCTGGTGGCTTAACCAATTTCGCGGGTCTGACGACCCAGCAAAAAATCGTATGGTCCCGTGACGTGTGGCAGTCTGCCCGCGACATGATGTTCGTGAAGAAATTCATGGGCTCGGGCGACAACGCTGTGATTCAGCGAATTACCGAACTGACAAAGACCGAAAAGGGCGAACAGGTCATCATGCACCTTGTTGCCGATCTGGTTGATGACGGCGTGATCGGTGATAACGAGCGCGAAGGCAACGAAGAGGCAATGCAGTCCTACTCACAGGTACTGAACATTGACCTGATCACCCACAGCGTTCGCAACAAAGGCAAGTTGAGCGACCAGAAATCGGTCATCAATTTCCGTGAAATGGGCAAAGACCGCCTGGCCTACTGGCTTGCCAACCGGGTTGACCAGCTGGCATTCCTCACGATGTCCGGCCTGTCTTACGCCCTGTTGAACAACGGCGCACCACGCACCGGCTCACCATTCCCCAACTTGTCGTTTGCCGCTGATGTGACCGCACCAAGCTCCAAGCGTTCGCTGATGTGGGATGGCACCAGCCTGCAGGTATCGGCCACTGGCTCCATCACTTCGGGCTATCTGCCAAGCTACAAGATGATCGTGGACTTGATCGCCTACGCGAAAGAGAACTACGTCAAGCCTTTGATGTCTGGCGGCAAGGAATACTACGTCTTGTTCGTAGCTCCCGGCACTTTGGCTGCACTGAAGAAGGATGCCGACTACCAGCGCGCAGTCGTTGGCGTTGCAACCAAGGGCGGTACTGACAGCCCATGGTTCACCGGGGCCACTGTGACCATTGACGGCGCCGTGATTCACGAGCATCGCTTGGTTTACACGACCAAAGGCGCAACGTCTGGCTCCAAATGGGGTGCAGCCTCCGCCATCAACGGCACACGCTCACTGCTGTGCGGAGCTCAAGCCCTTGGCATGGCTGACATTGGGACACCTGAATGGAACGAAAAAGAGTTCCAGTACGGCTCTCAGCAGGGTATCAACATCGACAAGATGTTCGGCATCCTGAAACCCAAGTTCTACAGCATCTACAACGGTTCTGTGCAGGACTTCGGCATCGTCACCTGTGACACCTACATCGCCTAACAGCGATTGACCCCGGGCTAATTCTGGCTCGGGGTGCTTTCCCCTTGTTGTTGAAAAGGAAACATCATCATGCCTATCTCCAAAAACCCAAACCGTCAGGAACTGATCGTTGCCCACGTCGATATTGGCGTTGCCGATGTCGTGAACAACGTCGCTCAAGCCGCGATTGACTTGCCCGTGAACGCCATCGTCGTTGACGGATCTCTGGTCACCACGGAAGCCTGGAACTCGACCACATCTGACGTTATGGACGTCGGTGACGTAACGACCCCAGCCCGTTACCTGACGGACGGCAATATCCGCGCGCTCAATGCCCGCGTTCCACTGGTGCCAACCGGTTTTGTCCACACGCCAACCGAAAAGGCCTTGACGGTCACCTGGACATCTGGCGGCGGCGTTCCTACCACCGGCAAAAGCCGCTTGGAAGTCCGCTACTACGTCAAAGGTCGCACGGCTTTCAGCCAGGGCTAATTGATTGCAGAGCCTGCCGGGGTGTTCCGGCTTTTATCACCCGTGAAATCAAACCTCACGGGTGTTTTTGAAAGTAAAAATTATGAAATTCCGTTCTGTAACTGGTGCTGATGTCTATTTGGGCCTCACCAGTGGTCATACCGCCGTCGTTTCACCCGATGGCACCGAGTTGGACAAGCAGTTTCACAAGGAAGCTATTGCGCAGGGCTGTCTTCCAGAAGGCGTGAGCCATGAAGAGGAAGAGAAAACCCCATCGTTTGACCGCAAGAAGGTCATCAAGGAAACCTTGGAAGCCATGCTGTCCGGCAGCGATCCGGAAGACTTCACCAAGCAGGGCAAGCCTGATCTGCGCAAACTGAATGCCAAACTTGGGTTCACGGTTGAGCGCAGCGAAGCCGATGCCATCTGGGAAGAAATGAGCAAGGCAACCTGATATGACGCTTGCCGAATTCATTGCTGAGTTTCGTAGGGTGCGGGATGACACCAAGCCGGACTATTTGTGGTCCGACGAAGAAATCACGTCTTACCTTAACGACGCCGTGAACGAGGCTTGCGAACGTGCGCTCCTGATTGAAGACCGAACAACGGCGGACGTCTGTACCGTCAGTCTCTCAATCGGGGAGCCCAATTACCCCATCCATGACTCAATTATCAAGATCAAGCGCGTGACTCTGGGTGGAGCCAGGCTGCCTGAAACCAGTGTTGAGGCCATGGATGAAGAAGAAACCTTCTGGGAAAACCGTTCTGGCAAACCGACACGTTTCATTCGAGACGGTGAAACCAGTATTCGCGTGGTCCCGACACCAGTTGAAGCCGCTGACTTGTCGATGACGGTCTACCGCACGCCACTGGAGCCCTTGGTTGTGGACCGGCCTGATGAATCGCCAGAGATCAAGTCGATTTACCACTATCGCCTATTGCCTTGGGTCTACCGTTGCGCCTTGTTGAAGCAGGACGCCGAGACGCTGGACAAGGATCGTGCACTGGAGCAGGAAAACCTGTTCACCTTCAATTTTGGCGTGCGGCCAGATGCCAATGTGCAGCGCAAGCACCGCGACCGCAATCCACCACTGGTTTCGATGGGGTCATGGTGAAACAAAACCTCACAATCATCCAGGGCAAGACATTCGAGCAGTTTGTCCGCTGGGAGACGGAGCCTTTCCTGTTCACTCCCATTCTGGGTATCAGCAAGACGGCGCCCGTGCGCATCACAACCGGCGTGCACGGCATTCCGGACGGCTGGCGCGTGGCTGTGGTCGATGCTGGTGGCCTGACTGAACTGAATGCGGCCAACAACCCGCCAAAAGCGAGTGACTTCCGCAAAGCAACGGTTCCCGACACCACCCACATCGAATTCAATCCTCTGAGTGCCGTTGAGTTTGGCACATGGACGGCTGGCGGCTACTTGCAGTGGTACACCCCGCACGACTTGGCAGGCTACACGGCCCGCCTGGCTGTCAAGAACAAAGCCGGTGGCACGGTTCAGCTGAGTCTGACCACAGAAAACGCTGGAATCGTCATTGATGCCAGCGCCAAAACCATCAAATTGTTCATGTCTGCAACCGATACGGCTGCGCTGACGTGGAAATCAGGGGTCTATGACCTCGAACTTGTTTCCCCCACTGGGGTCGTCACGGCACTGCTGACGGGCTCCGTATCTGTAACCCCCGAGATCACAACCTGAAGGAGCCAACCATGCTGCCAAAACTGGGCGACACCGTTCGCCAAATCATGCCCAAGCCCATCGAGGGCGTTGTCACCAAGAAAACCTTTGATGACACCCACGACAAGTTCCAGTTCTTCCTGCTGGATGCTGAAGGCCAAGAGCACACTTTTGACCAAGGCGAGATTGAAGTCGTCCCCGCAACTCCAGGAGAACCAGCATGAACCTCAATAAAGCAAGCGGCGAACGCGCCCGCGCAATGGAACTGGCCGGGGCATCGCTCGGGTTCAGCCGCGAAACCTTCGAGCAGTCCGCTGCCAAGGGCATTTATCACGCCATCTTCGAGGGCTACAAGGAAAAGCACAAGGACGAGTACCTTGCGCTGCACCCCAAGCTGCTGGCCATGCGTGCAAAGCGCGACCAGTTGCTGCGCTGGACGCCAGCCATGGCACAGGGCCTCATTGCCAAGTTCCTGAAGGAATTGGAAGACTTTGAAGCCTTCATGAAGTCGATGACCGAAGTGAAGCGCGAAGCCTGGGCGCCCAACGTCATCACCGATGTGGGCGTCCATGCCCTGCTGGATAACGGAATCTTGGCGGCATCCGCCTATACGTCTGTTGGCCCATTCATGGGCCTGATTGGCGCCGTGTCATATTCCGGCGTGCCGGTTGCCGCCAACACCATGGCTTCGCACGCCACGTGGACCGAGGCTGGAGTCACCAATGCCCCAACCTACACCGGCCCACGCAAGACCATCGCATGGTCGGCAGCATCCGGCCGTGCCAAGGCTCCGAGTTCGGCGCCTGTGTTCGCCATGACCGGAACCGGAACTGTGAAAGGCGTCTTCATCGTCTGCCATACCGGTGCAGTCTCCACCATCGACAGCACGGCAGGTACTTTGTATTCCGCTGGCCTGTTCTCCGGTGGCGACCAGGCTGTAGTGAACACCAACACCGTCACGGTGACCTACTCGACCAGCTTGACCTGATCCACCATGCGCCTGGCCTTCCTGCTGTTCGCGCTGGCCTACACGCTGCTGGTCAGCGCGCCGGCCTTCGCAGCGCCTCCGTGCCTGCCGGGTGGGCCGTGCCTGCCAGGATACAGCCACGTTCCTAACTCGTGGCACTACGAAGAAGTGAACGAGCCTGACTGGAAAAGCCGTCACGGTTACTGGAAAGTCGAGGACGCAGCCGGACAACGCAAATGGTACATGCTGTCCTGCGCTGAAGGAAGCGACTGCTTTACCGTCAAGTGGGCTGTGTATCAGATCAGCATGTATCTCGCTCCTGAAGCCGACAAGCGGCGCATTCAGGAAGCGGCTTACACTGAGCAGGTCACTTATACCTGTGACGCGGATGCCTTCAAGCGTACCGACTGGGTGGGGCGAGTTTGTCGTGAGCAGAACAACATTCTTGCCGCTAAATATGTGGCATGGGACGCTCTACTACCCGCACAAGCCATCTGGACGGTTAAGCCCTTGGCCGGTGGTACGCGACCCGTGCAGAAAATCAGCGCAACGAATGGGCTGACCTCAACCACGGAGCGAATCGCAGTCGGCAAGCCATGTTATCCAGCGGTGCGCAGCTTCCAGAGCAGCGCGGCTAATACTTACATGGCCATCGACCCGCTACGCCCTGACCGCGTGGCTGTCTGCGCGAAGGTAGGCTAAATGGCTAACAGAACACAGATCGGAGCAGCGTGGGGATATGGTGACAATGGCGGCGGCACTACTATTCCGCTTGCCTCGCATGACATCACGGCGGGCTCACTTGTCGTCGTTGCCTTTCGGCATGAGTCGAGCGACACAACAATGGTTGTCACTGACTCCGCCTCGGGCACGTGGAGTACAGCCATTGGTCAATTCAACGGCGGCGTAAAGGTATGGCTGGCCTACAGTTACAACCATCCGGGCGGAACTGGAATTGTCATCACCGGGACAATGGGGGTTTCACAGAGCTACCGCTACGGCGCGGCAATTGAGCTTTCAGGGATTGACAGCACTGACCCTATCCAGAGCGGGGCAACGGTCACTTCTACTACTGCCCCGCTTGACCATTCCGTAACATTTACTGGAAATGTTGATATTTTCAGCATTCAAGGAAATTTCAGCGGGTCGTCATATGGCATTGTTACGGGCTCGATTATTGACAGTGCTGCGTATCACCTGTTTTCTATTCTTGCGTCCCAAAGTAGTTCCCCGGCAAATCCTGAGCATACGGGCGGCACCGGAAGCACGGCAAACATCAGCATCGTTATCAGCAATATTTCTGGTGCAAGTGCTGTAACGGCAAGTGGCCCGAGCTATGGGGCAGTTGGGGTAGCCTCAACAAACTACACGATTGGCGCAAATGACACGCCCATTACTGGAACGGTAACAGTCACGCCTTCTGATGGTGGTGATGGCGGGACATTCACGCCCACAACTGTCAACATCAGCACGGGCACGCCAACCGCAACGCTGACTTACACCCCGGCATCGGTTGGAACAAAAACAATCAGTTTCACCAATAACGGGGGCCTTTCCAATCCATCAAATCTGTCTTATGTCGTCACCACGTATGGCGACACTTACCTTGACACCTCAGTAGGTACGTGGGGAAAGTTCACGGCATCATCACTCGATTCGAGCGGTGTAATGCAGACTGGAGGACATAACGTAATAGCGGCGTGGGGCGATGCCGTTGTGAACACATCAGGAGTTTATGACGGGGCAACCTTTGTATCTGGAAGTCACCTTATATTGTGGGGCGGTGGGCACACGGATTACTCCGGTAACGAGGTTTATGCTTATGGGCCAATTGGTCAAAGTAGTAGAGTTTGGCGGCGGCTGCGTGATAAGACCTCTCCCGCTCCAGAAGATGTAAATGAAGACGGTAGCGGAAACCCGGTTTCACGACATACCTACAAATCTTTAACCTATATCGGGGCGACCCGAAATATGATGATGGCGACGGGTGGCTTGGCTCGCTACAGCGATTCAGGCAACATTAGCTTGGCCCACTCGTTCCAGTTCAACACAGCAAGCCCAAACACGAATCAGCCGTGGACAACACGAGCAGCCCCAACTGAGGCGGCGATTGTTTCAGCTTACGACTCCACTACGGACAAGGTGTGGAGCTGCAGAACGACTTCCGGGAATATCCAAGTCTATGACTGTGCTGCGAATAGCTACAGCAACGCCTATTCAAAATCACCCGGCTTTGGTACGAATGCGGCAAGCGCGATAGATGAATCCCGTGGACTTTGGGGTATTTACGGAACTTCAGGATTCCAGTTTTACCGGCTGAATGCAGGCACTGGAAATGACTACTACACGCCATCTACAACGGGCACTGCGCCGACAGGTCAGGGCGGGATTGTCTGGGACGAGGTTGACGATAGGTTTGTCATCTGGAACGGCAATGGCAAGCAAGTATTTTTCCTGACGCCACCAAGCACGAGCCCCTATCAGGGCGGTAATGCGTGGGTCTGGAGCAGCGAAACAGCAGGCACGGGAGAGACTCCTACATCACAGGTATCAAACGGAACATTTGGCCGCTTTGCACTGGTGAATGAGGCCGGCAAGCGCATGTATGTGCTGCAGAACGTTTACACCGATGACGTTTACCTGTACCGGCCAACCAGCGCGGTTATGGAGATTTCGCGCCCTTCTGCGATCACCGCTGGAACGTGGACAGACGAAGCAGGCGGCTCCCTTGTGGTGACTGACATCAACGATGCATCCGACAGCACGGGCGCAAAAGACCCAGCAGGTGCGAGTTATCCGGTGCTGGCCTTCACGATGGACACGCCTATGGCGGCATCGGTATCACAGACCTGCTATTTCCGTGGCAATGATGTTGCGGCGGGCAAGCAAGTCAGACAGGTGCTATTTGCGAATGACGGGACCACGGTGGTCGCAACAGGCGCATGGAAGACCATGACCGGCTCACTGGCAACGTACAGCGACGTTCTTACCCCTACGGCAACGGCCTACAAGGGCGAGATTCAGACACAAGCGGCTTAACAACACTTTACACGGGATAAATATGCTTCTACTCACCTCCATAAATGACATCATCCGCGTTGTCACCGGCTCGGCCTCCCAGATCGAGGTGCATGCCTCGTATGTGGACATCAACGGCACCACCATCACGCCGGGGCGCACAAACACGCCGCATATCACCACGGCGACAAACACCACCGTAGTGGGCTCGCCAGCCGCCTCCACACAGCGCAATGTCAAGCACCTGAACATCACCAACGACCACGCCTCACAAAGCTGCGTCGTGACGGTGGAGCATTACGACAACACCACCTATATCGAGTTGATGTCGTTCAACCTGCTACCCGGCGAGAACATGATTTTCAACGAGCAGGGGCGATGGGTTCACCGCGATGCGCAGGGCGCCGAATACCCGCCCGCCGGGCTTGGCAATTACGATGGCCGGTCTGTCACCTTCATGAAGACGACCACGGCCTCAGACGCTGCTGGCTACTGGTATTGCTCCAGCAAAGACGCAGGCTTCCCCGGCGCGTGGGCTCCCGGCACGCCGGGCGTCAACGGGCGGGTGACGGATGGCACCAACTCAGCCGACTTCGGCTGCATTCCCATTGCGAACCCCGCGGTAGGTGCCAACTACCTGACGGCACTGGAAATAGCTGCCTCGGTCAACCACACACACCAGTTTTTTGATGTGCTGTGGGTCAACTCCGGGCTGACGATCACCACCACCACGGCGCAGTCCATCACATCGCCAACGCTACCGGCGCGTGACATCAATGGCACCACCAATGGCGAAGGCTGCATGATTGCCATTCTGTGCACGGCTGCTGTCGGGCTGGCTGCCGTAGCCAGCAATGCCACGGTGAACTACACCAACAGCGCAGGCACCGCCAGCCGCACGGCAACATTGACGGCTATCGTCGGCTCGCAGGCTCCCGCTACTCCGGTAATCGGCACCTTGATCTGGTTCAACCTGCAAGCTGGCGACAAAGGCGTGCGCAGCATTGAAGGCATTACGCTGGGCACCAGCTGGGTGAGCGGCACCATCAGCCTGATGATTACTCGCGACATCGCCACGATGGGCACCACCATCCCGAACGTGAGCGTGCCAAAAATCATCAGGGAGCCTGGAATCCGCATGTACAACAACCAGTGTGTCCTGCACTGCATGCTGACCAGTGCGACCACGGCCACGTTTATCTCGGGTGAGCTGGTCATCACCGAGAAATAATCATGTCTGCCGGATGGTTTGACAATTCAACAGCGGCGTCCGGGTGGTTCGATGAAACCGCACAGGTGGCGGGCTGGTTTGATGGCGACTTGCTGGCGCAGGCGGCGGCATCCCCGCAAGTCCTGATTACAGACATCTGGTGGGTGGGGGAGGCGGCGAGTGGTGGAGACTTCAACGCAACCATTACCGAAACATCGGCCATATCCGACACCCTGGCAGCCCTGGCCGGTTATGCAGTCGCCCAGACTGAATCAGCGGCAGCCACGGAGTCACAGGCAGCCGTCACGGCCTATTCTGGTACGCTGACTGATACGGCGACAGCCTCAGACACGCAAAGCGTGGTAACCGGCCTGGCTTCGGCACAGACTGACACGGCAGCGGCCAGCGAATCGCAGAGCGCCATCGTCAACTTCACCACGTCCATTTCCGAGACGGCTGCGGCTGCTGATACCCAAAGCGCAGCGATGGCGGCAGCAGTGGCCCAGACCGAGACGGCCGCCGCGGCAGACACAAGCAGCGCAGTAACGGCGACGTCAGCAAGCATTTCAGAGACGGCTGGTGGTATAGATACCGTTGATGCAGCCGTATCAGGCGGCGACTTTGCCGCCTCCCAGTCAGAAACGACTGCAGCATCTGAAACAGTCAGTTCAGCCATGGATGCCCCAGTTTCGCAGTCCGACACGGCGGGCGCCACGGACACCCAGAGCGCGGCCTTTTCCGTTTTCCCGGTCATCACTGAGGCATCGGCGGCAACAGACACCGTTACCAGCAGCGCGGCCCAAAGTGCAGACATCACAGAGTCAGCCGCGGCTTCCGATACGGTAAGCGCAGCGGCAGCGGGCAACTACACGGGCAATGCCTCGGAAACAGCCGCAGCGGCCGACACCATCAGTGCTGCCATGGCCGCCCAGGTGAGCATTTCTGAGGCATCTGGAGCAGTTGACAGCCAAAGCAGCCAGGCCAACTTCAATGCCGCACAAGATGAATCGGCAGCGGCTTCGAATACACAGTCAGCCCTTACCGCATATGTCGCAATAGCTACTGAAACTGTAGCGGCTTCGGATGCACAAAGCGCGGTGACCGCCTACCTTGCCGCCATCGTTGAATTGGCCAGTGCTGGTGATCTGGTGGCAGCCATCACGGCCAAGTTTGCTGACATAGTGGAATCAGCCGCGGCATCTGACACTGTGAATGGCACTGCTACGGGTGATTTCATCGGGACCGTGAACGAAACCACGTCGGCCACGGACAGTACGACGTCATCGGTGGCGTCTTCGGCATCCATCACGGAAACGGCAGCAGCATCCGACCTGTCATCGTCGGTCAAAGCCCTGCAGGCGACCATTCTGGAGACGGCGGTAGCAGCGGACACGCACAATGCTGGCATCCAGAAGTACGGGACCGTGCTGGAGACGGCAGGTATCACCGACGTGCAGAGCCTGGCGCTGGCCATGTTTGCCGCCGTATCGGAAACCGCGACCGCCGTGGAGACGGCCTACGTGTTCAACCAGTGGGTTGCGTCGATCATCGAGACGG
>CAYJDY010000020.1:0-16541 GCA_964369045.1 uncultured Candidatus Saccharibacteria bacterium | reverse complement strand
GCCGAGGTAAAAAACCCCTACTGTTACTCGATGACGTGTTTAGTGAGTTGGACGGCTCTCGCCGTAAAGCACTCACCTCGTATCTACAGAATTATCAAACCTTTATCACGACTACAGACGCTGATATTGTTGTCCAGCACTTCATGGGAGACTGCACGATTATTCCGATACAAAAACAGAGTTAGAAAATCTTCCTGTTCGTTGCTATAACGATATCACGTGGAATCTGACGGTATTTTTTATTACTTATTGTTTGTTCGGGTGGTTTTGTTATCACTGCCCATACTCCTTTGGTTTTATGTGCAACCACAAGTAGCCTGTCGTTATTCTGGTAGTCAAAACCCTTGTATTCCAGGGTTGCACTATACCACTCACCTTTATTGAATAACTCTTGCTGACCAACTGTATATAGACTCTGTAGATTTGGGAAAGTGCTCAAAAGACTTTTGTTAATGGCCTGCTGTTCGTTCTGCAACTGCGCAGCTAACTCACTGTTTGAGTAGGGGGGATCGATAACCACAGACTCAACGGAATCAGCAAGATTTATCTGCTCGTCAATTTGTTGGTAGGATGTGTTCTTTTTCGAAAGAATACGATAACCTCCTCTTCGGAGTTTTAGTGAAGTGTTTAGTGAAATATTTGACTCCACGAGATCAGTAGGTTTAACAGTGTTTGTGTCATTGTCACCATTGTATTTATATACATCCACCACTACACCTGAGCGTGAATCATTGAACGTAATTGTAAGTGTCTGATAGCTACGCTGATAGATAACAAATGCAACTCCTGAAATACCGATTATTAATGACAGGACAACGAGAAGCCTACGCATGTTAGTTTGCCTCCAGTGGGTTAGTAAAATCTACGAACTCTATAAGGTAATCACCTGGTTCGTAGCCCCAGTCTCGTATTTGGGCAAGAGCATACGCGCGGTCTGTACTTGTGCTAGCTGCTATTTTTAGAACAACTACGCGTGAATCTTTGTCGGACAGCGAGTAGTCAATATTAAAAAGTAAACTTCTGTAAGGTAGACGACCAATAACGGGATTACTTTCGCTAAAGGATTGACCTTCAAGCTGTGACTGTTCGCCGGCTAGCCCTTCTTTTTCAAACTGTAGTTTTGGATTTTTTTGCGCCCATTCAAGCGCCTCGTCGGAAACTGGTTCTGGAAATAGATATACATTTCGGAACGAATCCCCTTGTTTGATTTCTATCTTTTTTTCTTCCGTCTTAAAACCCTCTTTCATTGCCCGGAAAGTATAACCACCAGGACTAAGAGACTGTCTCCCTTTGTTTGCCTTTTTGCCATTTATAGTAACGCCAGCATCCTTAGGTATGGTCGATATATTAATATTGCCGGACCGATTTTTAAAACCAGAAGCAAAAATAACCAGAAGCAAAAGAGAAGTAACACCAAGCATGATGAGGATTTTATTGCGGTTTACTGGGTTGTTCATGATCTCTCCTTCCTCGTTATCTTACTGTGGGGCCGGAATTGTTGCCGCCGTTTTTTTTCTATACCATGTTACTTCAGGGTCGATAGGACTCTCTGCTCCAGCCATACCAGCGCGGTGACATTGTGAGGCAGAAGCGATCACGCTTTCAAAGCCATCAATTTTACCAACAAACATGTAGGTATGCCCGGTTAGATGTGCTGTGTCGCCTGGCTGTAGGTCAGCGGTACTTTTCACTACAAGCTTGGTCCAATTTGCATCTACCCACTTTCTTTGACTAACTGTATTACCACCTTTTCCATCGTAATTATACCCAGGATCGACACCGCTATCGATTATCACTCTGCTCACAAATGCACCACAATCGACACCGCCACCGAAACAAGTATCGCCAGTATATTGTTTCTTTGCCTTAGCGGCGTCGATTGCTGCAGCGTACTCAGGTTTTTTATCAGTTGCTCCAGGACTGCCTCGTTTTCGATATTTTGGCCAAGCATATGCGAGAACAGTTGCCGAAAGATTGCCACTTACAGCACCACCACTACTACTACATGCACCACTAGCTTCGCCACCAGTACTAGGAACCGCACGCTTAATGGCATTAATAACACCAGTTGCATACTTCTGCTTTTGATCCGCAGATAGTCCACCGGAGGTTGCTCCAACTTCGTTGTATACCCAAGGTATGTCATCAGCCCAGAGTTGCATAAGCGATAGATCTCCAAAACTAGGTAGTCCTCTACTTTTTGCGAATGATTGAGACTGTCCAGTTATCTTTGCAGTCTTGCCATTATTGGCTCGCTCGGCAGCATCTCTCTCTTCTCTAAAAATGGCGCTATACGTGTCACTTTTAGAGGCAGTATCCGCGTTGCTGAAGGTGACTTTTTTACTCGAATCAGAAGCCGATTCTCGATACCCTCCAACGAACTGAGGCCAGACTTCTGCCCAGTCTTGGAATGAACCCGAGCCTGAGTCGGAGTGTAAACTCACACCTATGGTTGCCTTTGCTTGCTTGGCTTTATCTATTCTCTCGCGCTTACTAACAGCTTCCGTGGCACTATTTTTCAACAGAACTACCGTATAGCCAGCACCTTCGAGGCCAGACTTTACGATATTTGCCACATCCTGCATATCTTCTCGTTCGGGACTGTTTGTTGTCTCACGATCCCCTAGTCCGGTCACAGGGTCAGTATATTGGGCAACTTCACCGCCATGACCTGGATCTATCGCGACTACCGTAGCCGGTGACGACACACTCGGTGTGGGCGCTTGGGCGGTAGTCGTGCCTCCAACGGACGTAGTTGCCCCACCTAGTTTCGTAAGATCAATAGCTCCACCCGACGCAGCGGCAATATCTTGCCCGACCTTGGTTATGTGGGCGATATACCCGGGTACATCATTGCCATCGCTTGAGGGACCGTAAGCGGGTAAACCATTTGGACCTTCCATATACGAAGTAAGACCGTTATCTAGGTTATTTGAGTATCGTCGGGCAATATACTGAAATATATCGTCCGGCTGATCAACTTTTCCACTAGCTGGATACACCGGCGCATACAGGCTCGCTTCCCAGCTACCCCATGAGTACCACTTTCTACTAGTCGTAACACCTGGCTGGGTGGCGGATGCACTTCGTCCAAAAGAGTTGTGTGAACCAGATTTTATCCCAGATCCATCCTTACCAAAACCGGTTTCTTTTTGGGCGTGCGCAACCACTAGAAGTGGGTTTATGCCAGCACGCATTCCCCCTTGTACGAAGTATTTACCCATGCCATTAAGTGGCGACGAGGAGTTTGCCTTTTTAATGTAGGCATCGATTGCTGATGCAAGCTTTCCGGCATCAGTTATTAGAGGAAGTCGAAGCGGGTATCCATCACTGGTTCCTGTGGCTGCGTTTCCACCAGTCAGTGGGTCGCCACAAGAGTTTTCGTCAACACAACCAACTGCCGTGGCGCCAATATTGCGCAAATATGCTTCGTCGCATGGATCATTCGATGCAGCCACGCGCATCGTTAGGTTAGCAAAACAATAAACCACCAACACGACAGCTATAAAGAGCTGTCGAAACCGTTTTGATAGTGTTGTTTTGAGCGTTGTTGTATTCATGTCAGTTTCCTGTTAGTGACCAGTGCCACGCCTCACTTGACAGTGGTTTAAATCCAAATCTACTAGCGTTTGCTGTGAGCCACTCCCAGCGAGCATTGCCCGGACATTTCTCTCCGCTTGGATAACACATGCTTCCAAAGTCAATTGCCTGACCCTTTTCGTGCTCTGATGTACCAGGCTTAGCTGTAGGTGGGTTACAAGCAGACGCCGGGGAGTTTTGCCAATCTGGACAGTTTTGTTTTCGGAGCGCAACTTGTTGTTGTGGGTCTCGCCAAGCACTTGATATTGGAAGAAGTTCAATGCCGTCATTTCGGGCTGCATCAAGCATGCTTACCACCTGTGGAAGAGTATTCGTTGCAATTCTAGCCCCTGTTGTACCGGGTATTATAGTTGTCTGGCCTATATCAATTGTCTGGGTATTGGTAGGAGCGGTTTCAGTACCAGTAGGAACTGAAGGAGCCGCACTTGTCGGCTGGTTAATTTCTTCTGGGAAAAACTCCGCTTCTAAATCATCAGTCGTGTTTAAGTATGCGAGGTGGGCCTTGTACTGCTTAGTTATCTGCTTCTTTGCCAAGCAGTCAACATCGGTACTGTCTACTCCCTTGCCTTCGATTTCGCTATATAGATCAGCATTAGTCACGCATCGTTCAATATGAGCCTTAAAAGCATCACTTATTGGTTCGTAGGTCTGTGAGTCGATATCTCCTGATGCAATCAGGCTTTCAATGTTGGATTCTGGATCAATAGCTTCGATGTCAGAACGCATAATGACTTGAGGGTTGCCAGCAAAGTCGGTCGCCAATTTATTGCCGTTGATGTCGATCTCGTCAAAAGTTACCTCATCATCTGTAGCCGCACTTGCCCGTGGTGCGATCATACCGAATAGTGACTTAAACAGTGTACTTGGGTTTAGGACGGAGGTCGCAAGACCAACCGAGTTCTTGGCAGAGGTTTTGACGAGATCGTTTGCCCCCATTGGAACAGTGGTTGCCATCTTGAAGGCCAACGAATCTGTGTTATTGATGTCAAACATTCGTTCTTTAAAACTCATTTGTTTGAGTTCGTCATTGTGCCAAGCAATGTATTCTTGTTCCGCCATCGCATATTCCTGAGTTGTGGCGGGTACCATTCCAGCTGCTAAGCTACGTTGCTTATTGGCCGTTCCAGCCCCCGCAACTAGTATGTCGCCAAGTTGTCCACCCTTCTCTTGACCAGTGTAGGGAATATTTAGGCTTTTTTGAACGTACATTTCTGTCATGGTCATGATTCCCTCAAAAGTAAGATCTTTGGCAATATCTACGGCAATACCCTTAGCAATTTCTTTGACGGCAATCTGTTCCACGGTCTCTTTTACTACCGCTTTTACCCCCTGGGTAAAGCCCTCTTCGAATGCCAAGGTTACCCCTTCTGATGCGCCGCCACTAAAGAAGCCAACGGCGATAGAAGCAACACCAGTTCCTACCTGAAAGACTGGGTTTTGAACATATGGACAGCCGGTTTGCATACCTGGTACCGAATCAAAAGAATTGTTAACACCCCCGAGTAGTCCAGTTAGCTGTCCATCTACTGCAACATTTCCTCTGCCTGCATCATTTTTCTTTTTACTGAACTTGCCCTTCATGAGCGAGGCAAATCCTTGTGAAGCACCGATGCTGTTGCCATTTTTGTCTTCTGCCATAGCACGTCCCATAAGTGCGGAAACCAGTTTTGGATTTGCTTTATTACGTCTGGTATCATCGGCAGCGTTAATAAAAACGAACGCGTAGCGAATAAGCTTAATAGCACGAGCAGCGCGTGCTAGTGTTACCGCAGCAGACATACGACTTCGAACGGTACACGCCTTGTCCAAGATGTCAGTAGGGTTGGCAAGGCCTTTCAGTTCACCAGCTAGCTTGCTTCCAACCCCCTGTTTTTCTAACGTGTCTTTTATGGCATTATCAAGTTCGGGTGTGAAAGAGCTTCCTGCTTCAACCGTTGCGCGAACGTTAGGCGATAATTCGTCCTCGGGCGTGCCGGTTTCAATTATTTTTGCGCGTTCGGCTTTTTGCTCATCGCCAATGTCACTACTCTGCTCTTCAAGGTCTTTAATTTTTTGATTTTCTGCATCCTGCGCTTCTTTGTCGGGGTTGGTACTCTTGTTGATAGTTATATCAGTGTCGTCTCCCTCCAGAACGTCACTTGCAACTTCTTTGTTGACAGTCCTCTCAGCATCTAGCTCACCGTCCGGAGTTTTTGGCGCATCTTTAATCTTATCTACGTCAACCACTGAGGTACGAGATACGCCAAACTTTTTATATAGTGCGTTCATCCGCTTGGTCTTCCAACGGGCTCGCCGAAGGGGATGTTTTATTTCCATATATTCATCTATGTGATCACCCACTGCGTCTCCAATAATTGAAGATTTTGGCTTCAGTCCGCCATTGGGGGGCGTTATTCCCTTAATTTGATTGCCGTCGAATGCAAATTTATAACCGTCAGCTTCCATCTCACTTATTATTTTTTGACCCATGCGCCCGTCTCTACTCATATAGTTTTTAAGCTTACCTATTTTATTCTGGCGGTATTTTCGGGTTTGGTGTAGCTGGACTGTGGCAACACGGTCTAACAGAAGCTCCTTAAGGTTATTGATTATGAGGTTGGGCGCCTGTAAGGTGATAGCCGTGATAGCCGAAACCAAACCAGCAGCGGCGAAAGCCCCAATACCAGCTTGTCGTCGCGTAATACGGGAGCGAAATGATTTTTTTTTCTTGCTATTTCCTGTGTACAGCGAAGCGCTTTCATTGTCACTAGTAGAAGCGCCTTCATTATTGATTGCTGCTTCTTTCTCTTTAAGCTCCGAGAGTGAGTGGTCCTTTTTTTTGTGATCCGGGTGACCATCCGGCAGATCATCATTTGTCGCCGAGGGAGCATTGAATGAATTCTCTAAATCATCATTGTGAACGTTTGTTTTCCAAGAGGGTTTACCGTCATCATAAACGGAGCTTGGTCGGTCTTCTAAGTCTACGCTCATTTAAACAATCCCCGACATTAAGATCCTGGCGTTAAGCGATTAGAAAGGTCTATTGTGCCCTGCGGTTGGTCTAATTCACCCTGCTGTTCAATCTGCTTTACTTGATTTGGGTCAGTAGTAATTAGATTCATTTCTGTTGCACTGGCAGTAATTTGGATGTGTACATGGCTTTGCCCGGCAAAAAAGAGGCCTTGTCCTACGGGGAATTGGCTGAGTCGTTTTCGCTCTTCACTGGTTAGTTTAAAAACATCTGCTAGAACATCAATTGCCGACGAAGACTGTTTGAGCAGTATCTGCATGCTAGCATTGGCGACAATCGCCCTGCCCATACGGCTTCCCATAAAGTCTTCGACGTCCTGGCTAATGGTAGTTATTCCCAAGTTATATTTTCGAGATCTCTTCGCGAGGCTGAACATGAAGTTGGCCGAATCCTCGTACTTCATAAGCTGCCATGCTTCGTCGATAATCAGGATTCGTTTTCGACGATCACTTTTTGTCTTATTCCAAATATAATTAAGGACAATGTACATAGCCACGGGACGAAGTTCGTCCTCGAGGTCGCGAATATTAAACACTACCATAGGGTTATTAATATTGGTGTTTGACTGCTGGCTAAAGATTCCAGCAAAGGTTCCAGTAGTGTATTTTCGAAGTCTTTGAGCTAGTTGAGGGCCAGTACCACCCATATGAAGCAGTGTATCGTAAAGATCGACGATAGTCGGAGGTGTGCTGTTGTGGGTGAGTGGATCGTTTGTGATTCCAGCCTTCGCGTAGGTTTCGATAAGCGCAGCATCGAGATCAGACTCTTCAACCGGGTTGAGCGCAGGAATAGATACAGACCCTGCTCCAGCCATTTGTGATTGGGCTCCACCCATCATGAGTCGAAGCAAACCATGGAGCGTGATGATGTTACTGCGAAGGGCGTCATCTGCCTCTTCAGCATCAACGACCTTAGGAAGATCAAATGGGTTGATGCGCGTTGCGGAGCTCAGGCTAAGCCGAACATATGCCCCCCCTACAGCCTCACACATCCGCTGGTATTCATTCTCTGGATCAATAATAAATATTTCAGTACCAAACATAAGGCTTCTTAGTGCTTCCAGTTTGACGGTGAACGACTTACCGGCACCAGACTTAGCGAAGACCACTGAGTTGCCATTCTCCAGGCTAAAGCGGTCGAAAATGACAAGACCGGAGTTGTGCATGTTAATTCCATACAGAATGCCATTGTCTTGGCTCAAGTCGGCACTAGTAAAAGGGAAGCTGGTGCTGATTGCGCCCGTGTTCATATTGCGCCTAATTTGAAGCTGGTCGACAAACTGCGGGATGGTGCTATTAAAGCCCTGCTCTTGTTGTGACGTGGCTGCTTTTGAGTAAACCAATTGCTGACCAAGTATTGACTCGATTTTGTGGGTCACGAATTCGAGCTCATCTATGCTGGTAGCATAGATAGTGAAGTAAAGGCCAAAACGAAAGAACCGCTCCTCGCCTACCTGCAACTTATCGCGCATTTCTTCTGCATCCTGAATGGCTGCTTGTTTACCTGGATCACGGGTTCGACCCTTTTCGGCGTCGATCTGTAGCCCCGCCTCCAATTGAGTTACCTTTTTACGTAAGTTCTCGAGTACCACCTGACTTTCTACGGGGTAAACGTAGATCGACATATCCATAACCTCGTCCAGGTTGACCATGCTACTGAGCCAACCGGTAAACACTTGTCGTGGGTAGCCATACACATAGAACGTTCGGGCAAAACGGGTGCCAATGTGGAAAAAACTGTTTTCGTATACAAGTGAACTTGGTGCTATAAAATCTCGGAGTGCGGTCACGCCTTTTTGGAAGGCAGCATTTACTTCCTGTTCTTCTCTAGATCGTTGTGCCTGCGCCGCCGCTACAGGATCCATAGGCTGTTCTTTTTTCTTGCCAAAAGCCATTACTGCATCTCCCGATCTAGACCTGGTTGATGTGCTTCACCCTTGCCTTGTGTGACAACAGGAACGGTCAGGTCGCTAAAGTTCTTGAGTTGTTGCCGTGTGGCGGTGTCAGGGTTATAACTGTCATAATACAGCTCGATCAGCTCCTGTGTATCAAGCGGTAGTCCTTGGATGCCGCACTGCATAAGCCCGCCAAGCACGGATTGGACACGATTACGGAGTTCATCCTTAGCCTTCACGAGGTCTGCTTCGTTGATAGTAATCTGATTTTGTGGCTTATTACTGAACATATTGGCAAGACCACTCACTAACCCCTTGCTGGCTGTGAGGGTTTTTTGCATGTCAACGACTGGGAAATACGGAATAATAACGTAGAATTTCTTGTCCATAATGTTGGTTTGCTGGCTGAGCTGATCCATATAGTTAATATAGTCTTCCATCAATAGAGCCAGCAGCATGTTATCGTGTTCGGTGCGGATCTTGTCGAGCTTTTCTATATATGGCCCAAGGTCCACCTTCTGCGATCGAATAGATATCTGAATTGGGAAATACAACGAGTTAAGAAAACCTTGATAACTGAATTCGACTGCTTCACGCTCTTCGGGGCTCATGAGGTCAAAGTTAATGGACTTGACCATGACGACCGAGCGGAAACTTCCGTCGTTCATGATCACGATTCCATCACGAACTTCAGCCATCTGTAATGAGTTTTGGCTGCTGTTTGGGTTAGATTTAGGTACCAAGTGTGGAGCTTGTACGGTTCGTGATTGGGCTGAACCACCCCGCTCTTGCGGAGCGTATGTGTTGCCGGGTGTTGCAGTTACGGGCACCGCTCCAGGCATGGCGTACGGCTGTGATGCTAAGCCTGGCCCTGTTGGAGTAGTCCCAAGCCCAAACCCCGGAGAAGGCAGTCCGTCATTCGCAGCGTACGGTGTACCGCCACTTGGCGCACTCTGTTGTGTCTGATTGTATGAAGGATCCATGAATTTTTATACCCACCAAGGCTTATGCTAATGTAGTGAAATAATGACCTCGTCATCGGGTAGTTTCGGATGGGCTTGGTTGGATTCTTTAGCCAAACTCGACAAGACGCGATCATTGTTTCCGGCAAGTCTCATTGTATCAGGACTAGGGGTTGCTGTCACTGATGGGGCGCCCGAATTTTGGACAAATTGACCACCTCCAGGCGATACTGTTTTATGATTTCTTAGTGTCGAGCTCAGGCCGTTCTTTTTGGCATGAATTTCGTTTAGTGCAAACTGTTCCTCTGGACTTACTGTTTGGGCACTGTTGCTAAAACTTTGAGGCAACTCAGTATTATTGCTTGAAGGGCGTACTGCTTGAGTACCAAACATAGCCATGCCATTTTTGGGCTGTTCCGGCTCGTTCATGAACCAGTAGTCAGGTGCATCTGTCTGGCCGGCCGGACTATCGATAAGTTCTCTCATGCGCCCAACAGAATCTGTCTTATGTTGTTGATCGCTTTGAGCGATCGCTGATGCAACTTGGGTTGCTCGTGGGTTCTCGAATATGTCATCACTCTTACCTACATCGCTCACAGCGCTTACCCGAGGTAATGACGATACGTCAACCAGTCGGTCAGATCCTTGGGCGGTGCCTGGGACACTATATGATGGCTCGGCATACATATTGACATTCACATTTTTTACGGCCCAGCCACGGCTATCAATAGTGTCGGCCAGTGCCTTGAGGCGACTCCGTACCTCGGTCTGTGATAAGTTATCACTGAAATACTCCTGGATCTTGGGCGGTGCCGTGATCTTTACCAATTCCTGCGCGCCAGTTTGGTCCCATATACGCTTCCGTGGCTTGAACATGAAACGGATTTTTGCCAGTAGCCACGTCTCTGTTGGCTGATCTCTGCCCCAAGGAAATGCTAAAAATCCTGTTACGACTATCACTGGGAACAGAGGTATGGCCATAACCCATATATTTTTAGATATAAAAATAAAGCTCAAATAGCACGCAACTATCGCAATAGCACCAAAAATAAATTGTTTTAGGGTGAGTGGGCCGAGGAACTTATCTTCGGCCTCTATGTCCTGTAGTACTTTATATGTAGCCATAACTATTATACTAAGATATTAGCACCTATTAAGTAAATGAAAGAACGGAATACTCGCTTAGTGTTGTCGAGGTATGAACGGTCCAGGGTCCGGGCTCCTTGTTTCTGGGGTGGGTAGCTCGGGGACATAAACGCCGGTACGAACTGCTAAGTTTCGAACCGACTGCGCTACACTAGCCGCACCAGGTGTGTTAGTTTGAAATACTTGTTGCTGGCCAGGGGTGCCTGGTGCGCCACCGGCACCAAGAGGAGCACCCGTTGCTGCTACAGGTACCTCGCCCTCCATACCACCTTGACCTGGTGTGCCACCAGCACCATAGCGAGACATAAATGTTTCTGCGATGCTTTGAATTTCTGACTGCGTTCTTCTGTGCTTGTCTGCTTCATCAATTTTTCCTTCAGCCATGGCTTTGGCTTCATCGATTCGAGCCTTATCATAGCTGTCCCCAAGCTGGTCAATTGTATATGCGCTCATCTGCGAAAGAGCATAAGACCCTTTTTTCTCAAATGCTTCAGATGCAAGACCGGCTCCATTTACCGTAGCCTTACCATTCTCATCAAATCCGGTATGTTTGAAGGAAAGGTGTTGGCCTTGGTTCTCAAATGCAGCACCTATCCACATGCCGTCAGTCTGTCGTTTACTAAAGCCATAGTCTCCACCGAGTTCACCGTAGCGTTCCACGATTCCACTGACTTGCTCGTCCGTTGTAGCTTTTCTCATCTCATATGAAATAGCGGCTTGCTGTTGGGCCTGTGTCTTGAACCTTGAATGACCTTCACGTACGGCAGCTTCGTTCACCCAACCACCACCGAGTGACATATATTGACGTTGTCCATCTTTAACACGGGCGATACCTCTCTTTTCTGCCGCATCGAAGTCTCGGAGTGCACTTAATGCGACAGTAGAACCACGAATAGCGTCATCACGTCCTGTAGCGATCTGGTCATTGATAACCTTACCCTGCTCAGCGTTGATTGCAGACATTCGCGCCTCAACATTGCCCGCACCGGTAACGCGTGAGGCTCCACGAAAAGCTGCCCTTGTAAAGGCATTACCTTTGTCTGACGAACCAAATTTCTGTAGCCCGCCCGTAAGCTCAGATCGTCGGGTTGTAAGATCGTTTCCGACACGATGGTAATTCTTTTGACGCCCTTTTCGTAGCCTATCGAATGCTCCCTTGCTTCGGTCGTTTGCCATGCCAACCAGGTTGCCGAATACACCGCCAGCCGCCTTGAAGGTAAACGGTATAAAGGCATAGGGCAGTACATAGGCAGTCAGTTTTAGGAGTGGGTTTAGCAGTCCGCCCTGTGCTCCACCATCAGATGTGCTGGCGATTACTGATGCGAATATTCTTCCAGCCCCAATAAGAGCCATGACTAAGGGGTACATAATGAGTAATTTGGTAAAAGTGCTCCACCAAAACTTCCACAACTTGTCGTTGTTTGGGAAGATCCATGACAGGATTGCAATCGGAGAAAGGAGGACCAAAACGATAATGACCATTTGTCGAGCAACAAGGGTTAAAAATGAAATACCTAGTATCAGTAGAGCAACCCCAACCCAGCTCAGAAGTATCCCAAGGGCGCCAGGTAAGGTTAGCGCAGCCGCTGCAACAACTATTGTCGCGCCTTGTACGGCAGCACCGCCAGCACTCACATTGAATAAGGAGGTAAGTTCAGGATTGGCTTCACCGAGCCCAAATGGGGCCGTCATTATGCCGAGCACCCCCTGCCCTATGGTATTAAAGAGATCGATCATGAAAATACAGATCCACCAAGACAGAGTGATGAAGATTATTGACGCGACCATGCGAGGAAAGGCTTTCTTCACGGTATAAGCGTCGAGGAAGTTTAGGCTAAGCGCCGTGCTTATAACCATGACGAGCATGGCGACAATGAGTAGTGTGAGTCCAATGTTTCTAAATTTCGCCCACGACTGATACATCTTGTCATTGGTATAAAGTGGGCGATCGATAATCATTAATCGATTAATCTGGGCATCAATCCAATTGAGCGCACCGCTAATAAGGGCAAGCAAAGGACAGCCAAGCCATGCTAACACTCCTGTTTGTGCTTCACACGAATCATCGTTTCCGGCAGGACCAGAGGAACTGGTAGAGACGGCAGCAACATCCTCTTTGTTAGCAGGATCATCGGCCCACTTTTTATATTCTCCAGATAGGGAATTAATCCTTGCAGCTATGGTTTCACAAGCGAATCTTCCGTCTCCTGCTCCAACGCCATGACCAACAGATATCTGGTCCGCTTCAGTGCGCTCAAAGTATGCTGGGTCAACCTTCGTACCATCCTTCTTTACAAAATGGTCTATCTTAATGGTTGTGCCATTAATGTCGTTTTTATTCTTTGGGCCGCTCGCACATTTTTCGAATGATCGTAAATAATTTAGGTAGAGTTGCGCGTCGGTTAGTGTTGGCATGGCCTTGTTTATTCTACTTTTCAGATCGCCCTTAACCGAATCGGCACTAGATTTTAATTCCAGGAGGTAGTCGTTTTTTACCTTGTAGTTTTCATCTCTAAAATCAGCGAAGTTCTTATAGCCAATAAGTTTGAGCCAGTCTTCGGCGTGACTTGGCTCTCCACAGATCCACTGACCATTATCAGCATCGACAGAATAGCCAACACTAATCCCGGTGTTCGATTCATTAAAGTCTACGCCACTGGTATTGCCGAAGAAAGTCTTCGATTCACCTTTTACAAGTGTGTCAGCAAAATTAGCATTGTCCAGGCATTGTTTGAAGGCTTGGAGTTTAAAAAACTTATCAATATCACTCTCAAAATTGCTTGCGCCAAGTGCTTTCGGTGAAAAGAAAGATGTAGCTATAGAGAAAGAAAGCAAAAAAAGCACAAGAAATATAGATAGTTTCTGTTTTTTAACCACAAACAAATTATAGAGGAGGATTAGTGTAGGAGCAAACGTCAAACAAAAAATCATAGCACCCTCAATCTTGCCAGTATAATAATAAGACGATATAGTATGTTTAAACTGTTATGATCAGCAACACAATACAAAACAAAAATACAGCGCTACTCTCGAATCCCTGGCGGCGGCTTACGTTTATAATATTAGGGATTTTTGTCGCGACTCTCCTACTCGCACTTGCCCCACAAAGAACTTTGGCAGCCCAAAAACCAGGCCAACCTGCAGACACGCCAGATTGTAGTTTGCAGACAACAAAAGAAACGGCAAAATGCAATGCAGACCCAGACTGTGTCAAAGGGCAGGATGCTGCAAACTGCGGAATAACACGATATCTAAAGCTTTTCATAAATATCCTTACGGGTATGGTCGGGGTTGCAATCGTCATATCGGTTATTATTGGCGGCATACAGTACTCTATGTCTGCTGGTGATGCACAAAAAGTAGCTGCTGCTAGAAGCAGAATTGCCAATGCTCTGTTGGCTCTCGTAGTTTTTGCGCTTACTTACGGCTTTTTACAGTGGGTCGTTCCCGGAGGAGTACTATGAGGGGAAGGCAGCTTTTGATGATTCTGGTTATTTCCTTTTTTACGTATGTTGGCATAAATAGCTTAGTGAGCACGCCAACGTATGCCTTAGTCGCTGAGGGTTGCGACAAGCGCGCTTCATTTCTTTTGTTTCCACCCTGGTATGCATATCTAGACGTTGGACCAAGGGGGGATGATCCATGTGCAATAACTGGTCCTGTGGATCCAGCCAACGGAGAATTCTCTTTCACTCTTGCCTTGCCGCGTATTGGGCTCGCCGTTACTGAGATACTGCTTCGACTGGCTGGTATGATTACCGTAGGTTTTGTTATCTATGGTGGATTTAGGTACATAACAAGCCAAGGTGAGCCCGATGCCCTGAAACAGGCACAAGGAACGATAATCAATGCACTCATTGGTATGGTTATAGTTATTCTTGCGGTTACAATCGTAAGCTTTGTAGGAAGTACCTTATGGTAAGGTACACACTTCTTCAGATTGCTTCCCTGTTGTCGAAGGACGATGTTGATATACCAAAAACAGACTTTGGCCCAGATAATATCAACAAGGTCTTGACAGTGGTTTTTGCCACTATTGGTGGAATTGCGTTAATTATTATTATAATAAGCGGGTTCAAGTTTATTACTTCACAGGGTAATCCTGATAAGGTGGCAAAAGCTCGAAACACGATCATTTACGCTGCAGTTGGCTTGGCCATCTGCGTCGGTGCCTTGACAATAGTTAATCTGGTGACGGGCAGATTATGATACGCGGAGCAAAGTTTATTGTTGTCGGTGTTATAGCATCCCTGCTCTTGCTTGCGCCGGTACAAGCAAGAGCTTTTGATATTTTCGGAAAAGCGTGTGATGGATCGCCTGAGGCGCAGAGCTCTAGCTTGTGTCAAGAAAAAGACACTGTTGACCCCAATCCAGTATACGGGCCGAACGGCATCATCAACAAAGTAGCAAACGTGATAGCCATCATTTCGGGAGTGGTGGCGCTGGTGTACATTATGATTAGTGGACTAAAGATAGTTATGTCGTCTGGTGACAGTAATAAGGTAACCGAAGCACGCAACGGCATTATTTATGCCTCTGTTGGTTTGGTGGTAATAGCTATGGCAAGAATAATAATTGGATTTATACTGAGGTTTGTATGAAAAAAACAAGTTTATATTTAAAAATTGTAGCATTAACTCTCTTTAGCGTGTTTATGATGTCGCCAGTAGCTGTTGGTGCGCTCAATAAGGATGCTGTTTGTGAAGGTGCAGGATTAGCTGCTGGTTCTTCTACTGGATGTACTGCGCCCGAGGGCACAAGTTCAGTTAATGATATTGTCAGAAAAGGCCTAAACCTATTTTCTGCGGTAATCGGTGTAATAGCCGTTGTCATGATAATGGTTGGTGGTATTCAGTACATTATCTCTCAGGGTGATCCCGGTAAGACCGCAACGGCAAAGAATACATTACTATACGCGGCAATTGGCTTAGTGGTTGTCGCGTTATCTCAGATTTTTGTGCAGTTTGTATTGAAAAGATTTGCTGGATGAGCCGGCGAATGCCCCTTGAATTTTAGTAAGAGTTTATGGTATAAAAAAGAGAAGAATAAAGAAAAAGGATAAAATTAGATGATTCAAAAAATAAAACAAATGTTCGCAGCAGCTCTCGTATCTGTTATGTTTCTTGCACCATTTGCAGTAGTACCAGCAGTACATGCGGCAGATGAGTTTAACTTGCAGTCCGGTCTGTGTAGCGGTTCTAATGCAGACATTACTGCTTCCCCTACCGCTTCATGTGAAGACACTGGCGCACAGGCAACATCAAAAGTAAACGATACCGTTGCAAAAGCTTTGAACCTCTTCTCTGCTGTAGTCGGAATCATCGCCGTTGTCATGATCATCGTTGGTGGTATCCAGTACATCACATCTGGCGGTGACTCAGGTAATGTTACCAAAGCCAAAAACACCATCCTTTACGCTGTTATCGGTTTGGTTGTAGTTGCACTTGCACAGATCATCGTACAGTTCGTACTTGGTCGATTCACTGGCCAATAGAGTCTATTGCCCCACAAAAAATACCCACCATTATGGTGGGTATTTTTATTTGTGTCTTTAAAGATCTAGAGAACTTGAATTTTCTTAACAGTATCTTGCTTCATTTTTCCGAAGCTAATAGTCAGCACACCGTCTTTCAGTACGGCCTCAATTTCTTCTTCTTTTACAGGAACAGGTAGTGTGATGCTTCGGGAGAATTCACCCCAGTAGCATTCTTGCACAAAGTAGTTTTCTACGTCATCTTCGTTCCCTGCAGATAAAGTTCCACGAATACTGAGTGTGTTATCGGCAATGCTTACATCGAGTTCGCTTTTGTTTACGCCTGCAGTGCGAGCCTTTACGACAAGCTTCTCTTTTGTTTCGTATACATCAACGGCTAATTGTCCAGGTACAGCCTCTTCTTCGTCCCACTCTTCAGCTACAACAGCAGCAACA